>CAMOIV010000047.1 GCA_946616305.1 uncultured Lachnospiraceae bacterium
GTAGGAACTGTTGCCATATGAATCACCACCTTTCAATAATAATGCAATGGGTTACAATGTCAACCAAAACAACAAGTGTGGTTCTATCCAAAAAAGTGATCAGGGAGGGCCGTTGGGGTTGTCATTTCCTGATGTTCTGACGATATTAAGAAAGAGATAACCTTTTTTATCCTTATCTTCAGACGGAAACGGATTTCGACAGTCATCTACATGGAGGTAGCATCGATATGACAGGCATATTCGGAATATCTGCAGCAGGACCGATGAGGGAATTGTGGAATATCCAGAATTCACATACAGACCGTGCATCTTTTAGCCCCTATGTACCGGGAAGCCCTTATGAAGATCCCGAAGACAAAGACAGGAAGACACTCATGGACAGGCAGATGAGAGAGCTCATCCGCGGACTTAAGCGTCAGGAGTCAAAGACTTCGGATCCTGTTAATAACACCAATCCCTTTCAGGAGCTTACCGGTTCCACCGAGGAAACTGACAAGGAAGAGTCCAAAAAACCCGTAACATACAATTACAAAGAGATAGCCACCCGCATACGGCTGGCCAAAACCTCTGTGGGTGCCGAACAGGCTTATATTTCCGCCAAAAGGAAGGTTAATGAGATAAAGAGAAAGATCGGCGCCGGGGACGGAGACCCGGAGGAGCTTCAGTTTGCCCTGACCCATGCAAAACGTATGGAGATGGCGGCAAGGAAGAAAAAGCATCATTTGGAGCTGGAGGAGCTGGCAGAGCGGACACGCAAGCGTGACGAGGAACTGGATAAGCTGGAAGAGGCCTCCAATGACATGAAGAATGCCATGTATTCCGCCGAAGAGGTGAAGGTATCCGAAAAGGAGGATGAGATATTCGAAGAGCGGGAGGATATGATCCATGAAGCGGCGCAGGACATGAAGGAGCGCAGATCATCCAACGCCGATGAGCTTCTTAAGGAGCTTAATGAGATGATAGCCCGTTTCGGAGAGGAGGAGCTTGAGGAATTGGAGGAGACCATGGAGCTCCTTGAAGATATGGAAATCATCGATCCTCACATGAGTGAGGATGATTTCAATAAACTGAAGAGAAAGCACAGATCCGATGAAGAGAAAGCCATGATCAAGGCTGACATGGATTATCTTAAGGATATGATAAAACACCAGCAGGAAACAGGCGGTGCCATGCCGAAGATAGGGTCTTCGGGCATGGCTGCTCCCTTTGCGGCAGGTCTTACATCAGGCATGGAGTTTACCCCTGTGGATGTCACCGGAGCCGACAGTCCTGCCGTAGATGTATCAGTGTAGATTTGGATATGGATCTTATTTCTTTGTTATGACGGCTATGGCGCAGGGCATCCTGCCTTCCACCACATGATACTCTGCGTCCTTGTATCCCATATCTTCAAAAAAGGCCTTATATGAGTCTATATCAAATTCCTTCTTAAACTCGGCACCCAGAGCCTCTATGAATTTAACGGCGAACCTGGAGGATGCCTGTGACATGTTGATATAGGTTGGGATTATGATCATGCCACCGGTCTTTGTGACCCGATACAGCTCATCAAGAGCCTCCCCAGGCTCGGGCAGCAGGTGTATCACATTCCCTGCCACTACCTTGTCGAAGCGTCCGTCACTGCACTTAAGATGTGAGATATCGGCTTTCATGAAGCGCACATTGTTGAATCTCCTGCACTTTATGGAAGCCTGTTTCAGCATCCCTGTAGAAATATCCGTAGCCACTACTCTCCTGCACTTTTGAGCGATATACTCTGTGATGGCTCCGGTGCCGCATGCCAGCTCCAGTACATCATCCCCATCATCGATGAATTCGGCCACCTTCTCGCCGGTGCCCACATAAACCCTGTGATTATATACATTTTCAAAAAGATCATATAACGGAGAGATCTTATCCCAAAACATATCCTTATGCCTCCCTGATAACTGTTTATTATTCAGTATAATCTATTTTTCAAAAGTTACAACAGCCCCGTGACTTATCTTATTCACATCTGTATTCCCGATGTGATATAGTCTTTTAGTCGGATACATATTGTCAAAGGACGGTTGAGGGATGATAAAAACGAATCTGCTGGAATCCTCTGAGGCCAGGCGGCTGGTATTGCAAAAAGGTATATTCTCCGTAGTGGAATACGAAAGGGATCTGTCCGTAGAGCCGGAAATGGCGGAGATGGCTTTTTTTGCTTCGCAGATGGATGTTAGGAAAAGACAGCTCATAGCCTCCATAAACGAGAATACCGGAGTGATCACCCAGAAGGGCCGGATGCAGGTCATGATGGGAGACCTTAGGGCCGAGACGGATATAAAGAGTGTCGGAAATCTGGTAAAGAATTTTGTGGGAAGCAAGGTTACCGGAGAGACTGCGGTGAAACCCTTATATACCGGCGAGGGGACTCTGGTATTGGAGCCCACCTTCAGGTACATACTGTTGGAGGACCTTGCGAACTGGCAGGGTGGACTGATGATAGAGGACGGGATGTTCCTTGCCTGCGAAAACACGGCAGAGCTTAAGGTGGAAGCCCGTAAGACCTTATCATCCGCAGCTTTGGGCAGGGAAGGCTTTTTCAATACCACCATTGTGGGAAGCGGCGTTGTGGCTCTGGAAAGCCCCGTGCCCAGGAGCGAACTTACCGAAGTCATACTGGATGACGACGTGGTGAAGATCGACGGCAACATGGCCATAGCCTGGACTTCGGATCTGAGGTTTACGGTTGAGCGTACCACGCCAACTCTTGTGGGATCCATGGCAGCAGGGGAAGGCTTTGTAAATGTATACAGAGGAACGGGGACCGTACTTATCGCACCGGTCCAGAACAACAGGGGGATACCCAGTCCCTCTAACAATAAATAAGGGAGGATCATATAAATGGCAGCCTTTTTTCAGAATCTAAGCATCTTTGAATGGATATATGACGGAGTCATAGTCCTTTGGGCTTTGGTAATATTCTGTGCACTTTCTTCCGTAAGCAGGTCTCTTAAGGAGATCGTGGAGAAGACCGACAGAGCTTACAGCAGTGCCAAGAGCGAGACCAGGATCGATGCCAGCGGCAATACGGTAGAGGGCACCTCAAGGACCTTCAACAGAGAAAAGCATGAGCCTATAAGAGCTGAGTTTACAAAGCTGGCAGTGAGATACATCAAGTGGTCAAATCTGATCCCCACGCTGACTCTCCTGGGACTTTTGGGTACCGTCCTCGGACTTATGCCCGGTTTGGCGGCTGTAAAGGAGCAGGACTTTGGCATACTCTATTCTTCACTGTCCACCTCCTTAACCTCTACAGCTCTGGGACTTATATCTTCGCTGATCCTTAAGATCTACGCTTCGGCAAAGCCCGATGCGAGGGTGAATGAGGTGGAGCTTCAGTTTGAAGAGATAGACAGACGGTATGACATCGCTTTAGGCGCTGACAGGATATCAAGGTCATAGGGTATACGGAGAACATATGAAAAAGCTCAGGAATAAAGGTATCCCGGATCTTGATATGACTCCCTTGCTGGATGTGATCTTTATCATCCTCATGGTGGTCATATGCCATCAGATGCTGAATACCGAAAATGCAAAACAGGATATAGAACAGCTTAACGAACAGCTTCAGGAGACTGCAGCAGAGAACGAGATACACAAGGCACAGCTTGAAGCCTATGACAATGAGGAAGCGCTTGTGGCTTTTGTGACCCTCTATGCCGACTATAAGACCAACAATCCGAAGATAAGATATATAAAGCTTGCCTATAACAATTCCTATGCCATAAGTGATATAGAGATCACGCCGGATAATGAATCCGAAGCCTTTGCCTCCTTTAAGGATGCCCTGACCTCTTTCATCTCGGACAAAAAGGATATGCCCGTGATGCTGGTGCTTGATGAGAGCCATATCCTGTACAGGGATCAGGTAAGGCTGACCGAAACACTAAAGGAACTTGAGAAAGAATATGATAATCTGTATCTAACCGGAAAGCAGGAAGCAGAATGACATTAAAGATCATAGCCGCAGCCCTTATCCTGATCATTTTCCTCTTTGTTTTCATAAGGATGCTGCCTAAAAACGATAGTCTCCATAAGAATCTGCGCCCTCAGGCTGTTATCCCCATCCTGGTGATATCGGGAGCTCTGGTGCTGATATCGGCAATCTTTCTCGGCAGGGAAATAATCCTTAACAGCACGGGTCCTCTGCATAACGACAGCGCAAGCGAAAAGCCTTCGACTGCTGCTGCGGATACAAAGGATGAAGGATCTTCCGAGGCCGAAAACAGCAGCAACCATATGGTGGTGATCACTGTAAGCCTCGATAAGATCATCATCGATGATAAAGAATACTCATCCCCTGATGATGCTGCGGATGTGATCCGGGATGCCATGGCCTCGGGCAAGGGTATCCGGGTCATAGATGATTATGCCCTGGCAGCCACCTACAACGATCTAATGGACATGCTCCTTGGGATGAATATCAAAAGAGCCGATATAGAGGAGATAAAAACGCCTTGAACAAAAGAGCCGGATTGCTGATCCTTATCATGATAATGATCCTTGCGGTCTGTCCCCTGTTAACAGGAGCAGGCCTGTTTTCCGTGGGCCTTAGAAACGTCGGTAATAATAACCCCCTGGTGAATATGAAGGAGCTGTTGGGCGGCAGTTCCATGAGCCTTGATCCGGGTACACCGGAATCCGAAGACGAAAAAGCAGAGGAAAAGGAGACCAGAGATAAGGAAGACAGTCCGGAGGAAGCAGAAAAGACTTCCGGGGACAAGAAGGTATCGCAGGCTGCGGACAACAATACAGTTAATATAAGGATACGGGGGACTTCCATCCGTATTGATAACAAGACAGTGCCGGAGGAAGCTTTTGATGCTGAATTGTCCTCTGTTTATAACGGCAGCAAAAAGGTTGTACTGACCGACGATTATGCCGATTACCTGACATACAAAGGCGTGCTCGAATGCCTTGAGAGTAAGGGCATCAAACCTGATGAGGCGGTATCGAAATGATGAAGAAAAGATACAGAGCCTGTGCCACAGTCATAACAACTCTCATGCTGCTGCTTTCCACGGGAGCAGCCTTTGCCCGCAATATGCCCAAGCTGGTCCTTAATGACCATCCGGTATATACAAGATGGGATGCAGGGGAGGAGGCAGGTACGACAGGTCGTGGCGGATCGACGGCTGACACGATGCCGGGAAATACAAGGATCGTTTCTTCGGGATCGGTGATCTCCACAGATGCAGGGGGCAGATCGCTGCATGCCGATCTGGGTGCCGGAGATATGGAGATAACAGCTTCGGACAAGTCGGAAGTCCTTATGCTGTCTCCCGGCGATGATATCATCGTATACGGTCTTAAAAAGGCAGGATCAAAAGATAAGAACAGTCAGATGATCATGGCCGATCATGTAATTAAGAGCTCTGATCCCCTTACCGATGATCATTATATCTATGGCGGAAAAAGCTATAAAGACAGCGACAGCAGCGCAGTTACACTCGCAAACGGGCGCATCCGCTATAACATCCCGAAGAGATGGGTGGATACCGAGGTTGAAAAAGCCTCCTATGAAAAGATATTTAACAGCTACATCAATGAAGATCAGGCAGGGAAATGCTACTATATCAACAGCCTGGCAGGCGAGAGAGAGCCTGAGGTCTTCTGCGTTTTTTATTTCAACAGCAATCTGTTCCTGGAAAAGGACGGAAACAAGGGGAATAAAAACGGGATCGAGAAGGCCATAATCGCAAACATCTGTCCCGATGAGAAGACGAAGTTCATAGACCCTACAACCTGGAAGATAATATTCCCTACCGCGACCGGCGTCTCATCTACCGGCGTCCACTTTGATCATTATGTGGCAGAATATGGGAATTACCGTGCGGAATTTGCATTTGCGCCCATGGAGGGCAGCACAAAGGGCGAATATGACGGATTCTGTGTCGCGATGCATCTGTACAACGACAGCTCCGTTAATGTCGATGACATCCTCTACGTACTGGACAGTCTGAAGGTGGAGTGACGATCCTTACCTCCGGAGCAAACTCTCCGGAGCATTATCTCCAGAACACCCACAGGAAAACATATGCAGCGAATACTGCAGTCAGAGTAAAGGGTATGCCGATCCTGGCGAAGTCCTTAAAGCTGACCTCGTAGCCTTCCTTCCTGAGCATACCCACTCCTGCTATATTGCAGCTGGCGCCTACCGGAGTGATGTTACCGCCCAGGGTTGCGCCGCAGAGCAGGCCGAAATACAAAAGATACGGCTCTATCCCAAGAGCCATGGTCACTCCCTGAAGTACAGGGAGCATGGTAGCCACATAGGGTATATTATCGATAAAGGCTGATATGAGAACAGATCCGAATACTACTATGGTGAATAATAAGAACAGATTGTTTCCTCCGGCTTTCACTATCATCCCCGCAAGGTCATCCACAAGTCCCACATGGGTCACGCCGCCTATGACCATAAACAGTCCCGTAAGCAGCAATACGGTTTCATAATCAAGGTTCTTTACCACCTTCATGATACGCTCTGCATCGTGATCCTTGATGTATTCCCATACCATTCCTATGAGTGAACAGACAAGGCATATCATACCGTTGGTGATCTCCGGCTTGTCCGGTATGAAGGACGCCGCCATGAGGAGTACAACATGAGCCACCATCATTATGGTCGGCACATAATCATTAACCTTCGTTTTTTCTTCCACATCAACAGGTTCCTTATCCTTCCTGAAAAGTATCATCATGATGGGCACCGTAAGCAACGCTCCGATCTCTACTGCAAAAAAGATCCCGGGCCTTCCCATCATCCAGAAGAAATCATTGAAATCCATCCCTGCATAAGCACCCAGCATGATGGAAGTTGTATCACCGACCAAAGTCGCAGCTCCCTGCAGATTTGAGGATACAGCGATACTGATGATCATGGGCACGGGGTTTATCTTAAGCTTTTTACATATGGCAAGTCCCACCGGGGCTACCATGAGAAGTGTTGCCACATTATCTATAAATGCCGATATGAGTCCTGAAAATAATGACATGAAGATGGTCACCCACATCACATTGGGAGCAAGATCCAGCAGATGATCCGCAATGAGATTGGGCATCTTGGACTCTATGAAATAGTCCACCAGAAGCAGGGTACCGAAGATCATCAGCAAAACATTCCAGTCAACTACCTGAAATACTGTATTATAGGGAAGTATGCCTGTTACGATATAGATGGCCGCAACAGAAAGTGCAATAAGGGCTCGTCGTTTCGGAAAAACGATGAGCCCCACATACATTATCACAAACAATATTATCGCAACTATCTTCATACCCTGGATTCCTTATATACTATAGCCCATATGATAAACACGTAAACAAATCCGATAAGCGCCGTGATAAACTGAAACAGCGAGAAGGTTGTCAAAGATACCTCCATCTTTCGTAAAAAGTGAATATATGACACTACCGGCATTTCATAATAGCGATAAACTAGATTGTAAAACACTTTCTTGAACTATTCAACGTTTTTTTGCCTTAAAACCTCGTCTTTTATGATTGTACAGGTGTATGACCTCATGTATAATGAGCGATGTAAGATACACTGTTTCTTTTGAAAGGGGTACAAAAGATATGAAAGGTTTCGCAATGATCTCCGTAAACAACGTAGGCTGGATCGAAAAGGAGAAGCCAACGGCAGGCCCGCTTGATGCAATATTAAAGCCCATCGCCGTTGCTCCCTGCAGCTCCGACACCCATGTTTCACATGGAGGAGCGGGGCCCTTTGAGAACCGGATCCTGGGTCATGAATCTGTGGGAGAGGTAGTCGAGGTAGGAAGTGCCGTCAAAAACTTCAAGCCCGGCGACAAGGTCATCGTCAACTGTGTCACACCGGACTGGGAGTCGCCTGTTGTTCAGGACGGGTTCGATAATAATGCTCATGATGCAGTCTCCATGTCCGGATTCAAATTCGTCACCCAGAAGGACGGCGTATTTGCAGAATTCTATCATGTGAATAACGCAGACGGAAATCTGTTCCCTCTTCCCGAGGATATATCCTTAGAGGATGCGCTTATGACCACTGACATGATGTCAACGGGATTCCATGCTGTAGAGAACGCCGAGATCAAATACGGTGATACGGTAGTGGTTTTCGGCATCGGGCCGGTAGGACTCATGGCCGTAGCAGGATCTGCCATAGCCGGAGCCGGCAAGATATATGCCATCGGTACCAGACCCAACTGCGCAGCTCTCGCCAGAGAATACGGTGCGACGGATATCATAAGCTACAAGGAAGGCAACATAGTGGATCAGATACTTGACCTCAACAAGGGACAGGTAGATAAGGTCATAATAGCCGGCGGCAACGGAGAGAGCTTCAATCAGGCCCTGCAGCTCACCAGAGCCAACGGCATCATATCCAATGTCAATTTCCTGGATGTTACCGATGTCATAAACTTCCCTGCTCCGCTGTGGGGTCTGGGTATGAGCAATGTTACATTCAAGAGCGGCTTCTGCCCCGGCGGTGCCAGAAGGATCGAGAGGCTTGTACGTCTCATCCAGGCCGGAAGGGTAAAGCCCGGCAAGCTCTTAAATTACAAATTCGAGGGCTTCGACAAGATCGAGGAAGCCTTTAAGATGATGGATGAGAAGCCCAGGGATCTCATAAAGCCCTACGTACTCATCTGATCTGCCGGTCAGGCATCATAAAAGACTTCCGGGACAAAGTCACAGGCTGCAGGAAGTCATAACAAAACCGAAGACAGAATATCCCGAGGCATCTGCCTCGGGATTTCTTTGTCTCATATAACGGGTCATAGTATTGCAGGGAATATACCAGAGATATAACCTACACTGCCTCTGCTATCAGGATGTTCTTACCATGCTGCTTGCCGTAATACATCCTCTCATCCGCCACCTTGATTATCTCATCCGGCACCTTGTAAGCATCACCGCTCTCCTCAAGTCCTATGGTAACGGTAGCCATGATCCTCTTGTTGTAGAATGCCGTGGGGGATGTTTCGATAAGTCTTCTTACGTATTCCATCTTCTGCTTTGCAACAGCCATATCGTAATCCCTCATGAGGATCACCATCTCCTCGCCGCCCCACCTGCAGATACTGCAGCCATGCATCTCCCTTTTGATAAGTTTTGAAACATGCCGCAGGACCTCATCTCCGCAGTCGTGACCGTAGGAATCGTTGATCCTCTTAAAATTGTCTATATCGCAAAATGCGATGCAGAAATGATTCAGAGGATCTCCTGTCATAAGGGATGACACAATGGGCAGGAATCCTCTTCTGTTCAAAAGCCCGGTTAAAGCGTCATTATTGGCATCGGATGCCAGCTGTTCATTTTCCTGTACGAGATTCGTTCTCTCATGCTCACTGGCATAGATATAGACCATACTGTAAAAGATCATGGCAAAAAACATCACAAAGGATGAAAAGATCATGAGTATCACCCCGGGGATCTTTGGCATATCAAAAGCCGGTTCGATATGGAAATGAACGAAATACAGCACCAGATACATACCGAAGATGATCACCAGCGAAGCAAATACTATCATGCGCTTTTTGCCGCTGAAAAGAAAGGTGCCGAAATACAGCTCTATGGGAACTATGGAGAATAAGAAACAGTATGTGCCGTAGTCCCAGCCTATGTAATAAAGGGATACAGCCGAATAAATGCTGACCTCGATGATGATAGTGTAGAATACAGGTGTAACATGCCCGAAATGACACAGCATGATGCAGAACAGGTATATGGTCACGCTGAAAACATTGTAAAGCACCATAGGCATGATCCCTGCATACCAGGTAAGTCCCAGCAGTGTAACATGCACGAGACACATGACCTCCACGGTAAACAGGATACTGTTATGGACCAGAAAATGCATTACGTTTTCTATTATGCTTTTGTTATTCACTTCTTACGCCTTTCCGGAACGGACCCGGTCATGTCATGTATGAAACCGTCACGCTGTATAAAACAATGTTGATCATTATACCACTTTTGATCGGAATATGATGCAAAGATCCATTTATCTGCCCTTTGCTATCCCTACGGCATAACAGACTGCAAATGCCAGTACATCAACGGCTACTATGGTGGATCCCACGGGAGTACCTGCAAGTATGGATATGACTATCCCGGCCAGAGCACATGCAACAGAGAAAACTGCCGAGAATACGGTAACCTTCCTGAAGCTGTCATAGATCCTCATGGCCGAAAGGGCAGGGAAGATCACCAGTGCAGATATCAGAAGCGATCCCACCAGGTTCATGGCCAGGACTATGATCACAGCTATGATCACGGCTATCATCAGATTGTAAGCATCAGCCGCAGTGCCGGTTGCCTTTGCGAAATCCTCATCGAAGGTAACTGCAAAGATCTTATTATAGAACAGGATGAATATCAGGACCACGCATACGGACAGGACTGCACAAAGCCAAACCTCTCCCTTTGTAAGAGTAAGTATGGAAGTGGAGCCGAACAGGGTAGAACACACATCTCCTGCCAGATTGGATGAAGTGGAGAAAATGTTCATGATGAGATAACCGAAGGCAAGGGCTGCCACCGAGATCATGGCAATGGCCGCGTCTCCTTTTATCCTCGCTCCCTTTCCTGTCCGAAGGAGCAATATGGCGCTGACAACGGTCACCGGAAGCACAAGGAGCATATTATTGGACAGATTGAACACCGTAGCTATGGAAATGGCACCGAATGCCACATGCGACAGTCCGTCTCCTATAAATGAAAATCTCTTTAATACAAGAGTGACTCCCAGAAGCGAAGAGCACAGAGCGATCAGCACTCCGACGATCAGGGCGTATCTCACAAAGGGATATTGAAAATACAGTATCAGCTTATCCATTAACAGGGACACCTCCCTTCTGCCGGTCAAGGAAGATCCTTCCTTCTTTGCTCTCAAGATATTTTTCTTTTGTCCCGAAGAAGATGCTGTCACCGATATGCAGGATGTGGCTTGCATATTTTATGGCAGATGCGATGTCATGGGATATCATTATGATAGTTATGCCTTCCTTGTTGAGCTCTGCGATGAGATCATACATCTGTACCGTGACCATGGGATCCAGTCCCGCCACCGGTTCGTCCAGAAGAAGCACCTTCCTTGTGGCGCACAAAGCCCTCGACAACAGTACTCTCTGCTGCTGTCCACCGGAAAGATCTCTGTAGCATCTGTCCGCCAGATCAGCGATATTCATACGTTCCATATTCTCCTGCGCCAGACGTTTCTCTTCCCTGTTATAGAAGGGGCGCAGGCCGCAGCGTCCCTGGCATCCCGAGAGTACTATCTCCCTCACGGATGCGGGAAAATCCTTCTGTACCACAGTATGCTGAGGCAGATATCCTATCTCGTTCCTTAGCAGGCCATCACCGTTTTCGATCACCCCTCCTGCCGGTTCCACCAGATGCAGCAGTGTTTTCATAAGAGTGGTCTTACCTGATCCGTTTTCTCCCACGATACACAGGTAATCACCCTTATTTACCGAAAAACTCAGGCCGCTTACTATTACCCCCGTCTCATATCCCAATGACAGGTCTTTTGCCGTTATATAGGCCATAAATCATCTCCCTAAATGCATTTCTCACATAATCCGTAATAGACAGTCCTCTTCGGGTCCAGCTTGAAGCTGTGCTCCTCAAGCAGATGCTCCCTTATCTCGGACAGCTCATCGCAATGCAGATGTATGAGCCTGCCGCATTTTTCGCATTTCAGATGGAAGCATTCTTCCCTGTCCTTGTGACTGTCCGGGCCCACGTATTCAAAACAGGCCGGGCTGTTGACATCTATGATGTATTTATTCAGGATGCCTTCGTCCACCAGCCGCTCCAGCTGTCTGTATACTGTGGACTGACCTATGGAGGAATTCTGCTGCTTCATATATGCGCATACATCACTGGCGGTGATGTGCTCTCCCTCAACGGATTTAAGGTATTCCAGCAATATCTCCCTCTGCTTTGTATTGTATTTTGCTCTCTGATCCATGAGTCATCTCCCGTCCAATATGAGCTAAGGTGTCTCCTGTGCCTTATCCTCTGCCTCCCATATGAGTTCCTCCAAGGACTGATACAGTCTCTCGGGCTCAACAGGCTTTGAAAGGTGAGCGTTCATGCCAACCTGCAGGGATCTTTGCACATCCTCGTCAAATGCATTGGCCGTCATGGCCACGATGGGAACAAGGGATGCATCCTTTCTGTCGAGGGCCCTTATGGCCGCAGTCGCTTCAAGTCCGTCCATCTCCGGCATGCGGACATCCATCAGGACGGCATCATAGTAGAACTCATCGCTGTCCTTGAACATCTCATAAGCTATCCTGCCGTTTGCGGCATGTTCCGTGACTGCCTCCTTGATGGACAGCACTTCCTTCATTATCTCAGCATTGATCTCCATATCCTCCGCAAGGAGTATCCTCTTGTCCTTAAGACTTACACGCTGTTTTGCCTTGAATATGCTCATGTTGTTCTTGCGGGCGATCCGTTCAAACTCATCTATGACATTCGATGCAAAAAGGGGCTTTGAGAGGAAGCTGTCCACTCCTATATGCGGCGCCTCGTCCATGATCTCATCCCAGTTAAAGGATGTGAGTATGATCACGGTGGTTTCGTTGTCATATCTCTTTCTGATCTCCTTGGCAACCTCCAGGCCATCCATCTCCGGCATCTTCCAGTCAAGCAGGACCAGGTTATAATGCTCCTGCTTTGTATGGGCTACCTCCAGCATTTTTAAAGCCTCCGGTCCCGAAAGCGCGGTATCGGATTTTATTCCCGCCTCATCCAGTACCAGCTTCGCATGCTCCGCTGCCATCTCCTCATCATCCACTATAAGGATCCTGAGGTCGTTGATGTTGATGTAGCTGCTGTCTATATTCGAATGCTCACAGTTTTTCAGGGTGACTACGACAGTGAACTGTGATCCCACTCCCTTTTCGGATTCGACGGATATGGTACCGTTCATAAGGTCCAGGATATTCTTTGTGATGGCCATACCCAAGCCGGTGCTGCCGTACTTATTGTTGCGGCCGTCATCCTCCTGTGTAAAGGGATCAAATATCCTGGGTATGAATTCCTTATCCATGCCTATGCCGGTATCCTTGATCACGAATCTGATCGTACTCTGACCCTCAAATACATTGGTACGCTCGATGCTGAAGCTGATATCCCCAGGTGCCTCCGTGAACTTGATGGCATTGCTGAGGATATTGATCAGCACTCTTTTCAGCTTCATGTCATCGCCTATGTAATAATCCGCGACGCCGCCCGTAAGGCTGTATTCATACTTCAGTCCCTTCTCGCTGCACTGGGACATGACCATGGTATTGATCTGCTCTATCATGGAACGGAAGGAGAATTCCTCGCTGCGCAGCACTATACGCCCTGATTCGATACGGGTCATATCAAGGATATCATTTATGAGTCCCAGCAGATGTCTGGCGCTGGCACCTATCTTGTCAAGATAATCCCTGGTTTCGCCGGGCAGCTCCTGATTGCGCAGGGCCAGGGAATCAAGACCTATTATGGCATTCATGGGTGTCCTGATCTCGTGGCTCATATTGGACAGGAATACTGTCTTTGCCCTGCTTGCTTCCTCTGCCGTCTTTAATGCATCCGAAAGAGCCTGGTTCTTTGCAAGGGATTCTCTCATCTCGGAATCGATGTTCGTAAATCCCGCTCCTACAGCATGGACGATATGGTCCTCTCTGTCGCTCGGATGTCTCACACCGGCCATACGCAGCATCTCATAGGCTTCCTCGTTGTTTTTTTTCACAAGATAGCGCAGGGTGATTATGGCATTTTCCTTTAAGCCCTCCCGTATGTTTTCGGGCTTTATGAAATCAAGGAAAGCCTCCCTGTATTCATCCGCAACATAGGCATTTGCATATTCCCTGAATTTTTCTCTGTAATCAAAACTGTCCCCGGGATTGATACCATCATCACTCCCATTGTCGCCCTTTCTGTAGCAGATACTCTCTCCCGTATCCAGATCCACATAGTAGACACTCCTGTAATCCGAGGCAAGAGCTGTGATCATGCTGTCCTGCTGAGTCCTGGCTTTTTCCTGTTCCAGAAGCTCGTCCTGCAGTGCTATCCTCTCCTCCAGCTCCTGCTGCAATACCTCGGCGGTTTCTCTCTCTGATGCAAGCTTCACTGCTTTCCTGGTCTGGAGGATCATAAATACGGATATGGCGATGAGGACCGCTGCCAGGATGATGGAAAGTACCAGACTCTTTTTTATGATACCCGCAGAGATACTCTCGATCTGCTCTGTTATGACGCTTTCCCTGATCAGATATGTCAGCATCCAGTCCGTTCCGTGGATAGGCACGTAGCTCAGGGTTTCCTTTATGCCGTCGTAGGTAAAGGATACCACGCCTCCGGTATGATCCTTAAAGTCTTCTTTGACCTCTTCGCTGCTGTATCCCTCTTCATACTGAGCACTTTCAAGGGCGGTGAGAAGATTGTCATCTGCAGACAACCCCCCAAGTACCAGCCCGGTAAATGACACACCGTCCGGCTCGTATATGTTACAGAAGGTCGTATTGTTATTACCCGCCTGGAGAGATACAGCATCTAGGAAACGGTCCATACTGATCTCCATAAAGCAGGCCACAAGAGTATTACCGACAAGGTCCAGGCGGTCCACCGGAACGGCTATGATCACGCTGCTGTTGTTGCTCCCGGATTTCTTCACGGATATTTCCGGCCCCGAGATCGTGGCAGGATCAAAGTCATACTGATCTATATCGGTCCTGGTACCCTGGACAGTATAGATAAGGCCGTTCTCATCCACAAAAGCGAATTTTTCCAGGCCATAGAGCAGCTTCATCCTGGACTGATATGACTGGAGGCTTTCCACCGATTCAAGATTACTCTTATCTATGAGTCCTATGGCCACATCCATGTCCTTTATATAATCATCAAGCACTGAGGATACCACCTGTTCACGTCTGCCCGCCAGTTCATCGAGATACAAAAGGCTCACGTTTCTTACTGCCTTCTCCGCATCCCGGCTCGCACTTCTTCCTGTCCATATGGTACCGATGATGAGTATGGCAGCCACCAGCAGACATCCCAGGATAACGCCCTGCATGACGCCGTTCTTTTTTTCTTTTCCGAATAATCCCTTGGAGTTTTCAGATCCCATCTTATCCCCGCCTCTTCGTTATGATCTCACATACATAATCTCGCTAGTTCTTCCTTCCCATCCGTCAGTTCCCGCACAAGGCCGGAATAATCCATGTCCGTCCGTTCCCTGAGATGCTCCGTGATAATCGAAGCCTTGTCATAGAGTGGTGTCAGTGACAGATTGCCAAGCACACCCTTCAGAGCATGTGCAGCCTCAAAAGCCGCATCGTAATCCTTATCCTCAAGAGCCTTTGTAAGCTGCTCAAAACGAGGTTCAGCGGGAACAGAACCTACCAGTCTCAGATACAGGGCTTCGTTCCCCATACATACGGCCAGTCCCTTCTCTGTATCCGCACCGAACTCCTTTAATGCCTCCAATGTGATCATACCGATCCCTCCTTCTTCTGTTCTGATTCCCATATCAATTCTTCCAGTGTCTGATATAAATGCTCCGGTTCAACAGGCTTTGACAGATGTGCATTCATGCCTGCCTGAAGTGAACGCTGCACGTCCTCATCAAATGCATTGGCCGTCAGGGCTATGATGGGTATCCTTCCGGCATCTGTCCTGTCAAGGGCTCTGATCCTTTCCGCAGCCTCAAGTCCGTCCATGACGGGCATACGCACATCCATGAGTATGGCAGCATAGTAGCCGCTCTCGCTTGTTGAAAACATATCCACAACCAGCTTTCCGTTTTCCGCATGGTCG
>CAMOIV010000048.1 GCA_946616305.1 uncultured Lachnospiraceae bacterium
CGCAAAACACATACATCATACCACAAAGTAGTTTTCTTATCACATTTTGCTATGGTAAAATCGGTGCATGAATATTTCTGCGGCAATGATAGTAAAACGCGGAGAATCAGAGGACCTTAAGCGGTGTCTTGATTCCCTTGACGGCATAGTTTCCGAGATAGTGGCAGTGGTGGATCCGACTCCCGTTAAGGGAGACCTGACGGATGAGCTGCTGTCTTTGCACAATGCAAAGGAGATCCTGCTTCCCTGGCCTTCGGATTACAGTGCGGCAAGGAATGAGAGCCTTAAGCATGTAACCGGGGACTGGATCCTGGTGATAGATACCGATGAATATGTGAAAAGCTTTGATTTTGATGAAAGGGCATATACCGCAGATGCTCTGAGGCTTGTCAGGGAGAACGAATATACCGAAGAAGACAATGCCCTCATGAACGTGGAGCGGCTCACCCGGTTCTTTAAGGCAGGGCCTTTTATGTATGAGGGACGGGTCCATGAGCAGGTGGTCCGCAAGGACGGTGCTCCCTTTGTGACTGAAGATGTTCCCATAATCCTGGGACACACCGGTTATACCGACAGGGAACAGATGCTTGTCAAATCAAAGGCCTACAGGGATCTTCTTTACCGTATGATATCGGAGGAAGGGGATGATCCCTATACCTATTTCCAGATAGGACGGACCTATTATGTGGAAAGGGATTATGAAAAAGCAGCTTCGGCCTTTGAGAAGGCCATCGAGTCCGGGGCCGACACAAAGGACGAATATGTGGAGTCCCTTCTGGAGACCTACGGCTACTGTCTGCTGGAGCTTAAGGAGAACGGCAAGGCTCTTTCACTTCTTGGCTTTGATGAATATGCAGACAGCGCGGATTACAATTTCCTCTGCGGACTGATCCTCATGAACAATGCCTCCTTTGATGAAGCCATAGCCCGCTTCGAAAAGGCTGCAGGCTGCAGGAAGTACTCCGTTGCGGGCACCAATTCCTATGCAGCCTGGTATAACTGCGGAGTCATATGCGAGGTCTTGGGGGATCAAAAAAGAGCTGCCGGATATTATAAAAAGTCCGGCGAGTACCCTAAGGCACTGGCCGGACTGAAACGTGTCACATGAAATACTTACTTATTTATTCTTCCTGTTGAAGTTGATGAGGCATCCCTCCAGGATGATCTCCCTCTCATGATCTGTCATATCCCCGGTTGAAAGTTCAAACTCCTTAATGCCGTCTGCTGTCAGAGCGTAGGCCTTAAATCTGTCGGCTTTATCAGCCACTGCCTTCCTCACATCGGGAAGGAAGATGTAATCAAGTATGTCAAAGGGCAGCTCACCCTTATCTATCACAAAAGGTATCATACCCCAGTTAATGAGATTGGATCTGTATCTCTTGGTGGCATATTCGTTGGCTATGTTCGCCCATCCTCCAAGCACCTTCTGACATGAGGCTGCCTGCTCACGGGCTGATCCGTCTCCGGGCTTCACCGCATAGATGCAGGATCCTATACCTGTGTTCTCCATGCTTACGCCCTCAAAGTTCTGCCCTATCACATCCCAGGCTTTCTGAAGGTCCTCTGCACTCTTTTTGGTCTCCTCGAAGGCATCGGCGCCTTTTTCCCTGGCCTCTTCGTATCCTCTGATCTCCTTGGCTCTGCCCACGTACTCGGGATCCTTTCTGGAGAGGGTGAATTCCGCAAGTCCCAAAGGATTGGACCTGAATGAGGAGGTCTCTCCCGAGGGTATGAGCTCATCAGTTGTGGTAACCGGATCATGTATCACGGATGCAACCCTGAGGAGGAGATTCTCGGTAAGGGGTACCATATTGGGCCAGTCCTTGATGTTGGGTCCGAGGACGATCTCCTGTGAATCATCGGCCTTGCCCTTGGAATCAAATACTCTCTTCTCGTATATGCTGCTGTCAAAGAAATACTTGTATTCTCCTATCTTTACATCCAGCTTGTCAGCTCCCGTAAGACATCCCTTGTTTGCAGCCGTTGCGGCTATGGATCTTGCATCCATCAGGGCCACTGATGCTATCTGACCGTTCTGGACCTTCGATCCCTCTCTGTTAGGGAAGTTCCTGGTGGAGTGCCTTATGGAGAAGGCATTGTTCGAAGGTGTATCACCCGCACCGAAGCAGGGACCGCAGAAGCAGGTCTTGATCACCACCCCCGCATCCACGAACTTCATCATGGCACCGTTCTTTATAAGTTCGGCATATATGGGCATTGATGCAGGATATACGCTCATGGTGAATTCGTCGGCACCTATGTCGGCTCCGTCCAGTATATCCGCTGCCGCGCAAAGGTTCTCGAAGCCGCCTCCGGCACAACCGGCTATGATGCCCTGATCCACATACAGCTTTCCGTTTCTGACCTTTTTGGTAAGATCCACCTGCACTCTGTCTCCGAAGGATACCTTGGCTCTCTCCTCAACATCGTGGAGGATATCCCCAAGGTTGGCATTTACTTCATCTATGGCATAGGCATTTGAGGGATGGAAGGGCATCGCTATCATGGGCCGGATCAGGCCAAGATCCACCTCAACCACCTCATCATAATATGCATTCTCTTCGGGCGTAAGCTTCTTATAATCGCCCGCCCTGTTGTGAGCAGCCAGAAACTCCTCGGTCTTTTCATCGGTAACCCATATGGAAGAAAGACAGGTGGTCTCCGTGGTCATGACATCCACACCGATCCTGAAGTCCATGGAAAGCTTTGATACGCCGGGTCCCACGAACTCCATTACCCTGTTCTTAACGGTTCCGTCTGCAAACAGTTTGCCGATAAGAGCCAGAGCCACATCCTGAGGACCTACTCCGAAGGAGGGCTCACCCTTGAGATATATGGCCACCACTTCCGGTCTTTGTATATCATAAGTCTGGGAAAGGAGCTGCTTTACCAGCTCTCCTCCGCCTTCACCCATAGCCATGGTGCCTATGGCTCCGTATCTGGTATGCGAATCGGATCCCAGGATCATCTTTCCACAGCCTGCGAGCATCTCTCTGGCATACTGGTGTATGACTGCCTGATGAGGGGGAACATATACTCCGCCGTACTTCTTTGCTGCCGTAAGTCCGAATACATGGTCGTCCTCGTTGATGGTACCGCCTACGGCACACAGGGAATTATGGCAGTTGGTGAGAACATAGGGCACAGGAAATCTCTCTATACCGGATGCCCTCAGTGTCTGTATGATACCTACATAGGTTATGTCATGAGAGGTGAGGCAGTCGAACCTGATGTTGAGCTTGTCCATATTGTCGGACAGGTTATGCTCCTTCAGTATCCCATAGGCCATGGTGCCTTTGATACCCTCTTCCTTCGTGACGGGTGATGTGTCACGGATCTCTCCGTTAACGAGAAATGCTCCGCTTCCTTTTACCTTTACCGAATCATTGATTACCGACATGTTTTTCTCCTCTTAATCTTGTATTTCTTTATATGTCATAGTTCACTGAATACCATGTCAACCAGCGTCAGGCCCTTGGCCTGTGCCGTGGGAGACGGGTTCTTTTCCCTGTCCACGGCATATAATATATCACGTACTTCTTCCGGTGCAAGCCTTCCCCTTCCCACATCCATGAGGGTACCGGCTATGATCCGCACCATGTTATAGAGGAATCCGTGCCCCGATACGGTAATAAATACGCTGCTGCCTTCTCTTGTCACATCCACACCGGTCACTTCCCTTACGGTAGTGGTACTCTGTGTGTGTACGGAGCAGAAGCTTCTGAAATCATGACTGCCGATAAGATAGGCCCCGGCCTGACTCATCCTTTCAGTGTCGAGCTCACCGCAGTAAAAAGCGGCATATCTGGCCTTCAGGGGATCGGGGATGCTTTCATTATCTATCTCATACCGGTACGTCTTTATGACGTCGGTATGCCTTGGATGAAAGTCCGGGGGCACGCACGCAGCTCTTCTTACCCTGATATCCTCCGGCAGCTTCGTATTAACGGCTCTCGGGAAATTCTCTGTTGGAACAGAGCTTTTTGTATCAAATACGGCCACGTTCTTTAAGGCATGGACTCCGGAATCGGTCCTTGAGGCCCCGATGACCTCTATGTCTTCTCCCGTAAGAGCGGACAATGCACTGTTAAGATGCCCCTCTATGGTCTCAGGATCATCCTTCAGTCTGGCAAAGCCGTGATATCCGGTACCGTCATATGCCACCTCCAGCAGGATCCGTCTTAAGGTGTCATCCTCTTTGTCTCTTCTGTCTTCAGTCATTTCCTCTGATGATGGGCTCATGATCATCTGCCAAGATTGATCAGATTAAGGAATCTTTCAAATTCCTCCCTGGATCTTTTGTTTATCAGCGAAAGCACCATGCCGGAGAAAATGCTGACTATGCCTATATTCCACAGGGAAGTGAGAACTATCAGCGTGGGATACTTAGGCACCTCCCCGGTTAAGAGAAATTCCCTGACTATGGGAATAAAGAAGCATATGCCCACCAGTATGAACAGTGACCCGATGGTCCCGAAAAAGGCTCCGGGCTTGTTGTCACGGAGCAGGGTGAAGATGGTCTTTATCACCTTGACTCCGTCGGAATATGTGGACAGTTTGGAAGGATTGTCCCTGTCTCTGTCCCTGTACTCTATGGGTATCTCCGCTATCTTAAAGTTGTGGCCCAGAGCAAAGATGGTCATCTCGGTCTCTATCTCAAATCCCTTGGAGAAGACAGCAAAGCTCTTTACAAAATCTCTGGAGAATGCCCTTGCTCCCGTCATGATATCGTTTATATGTGCATTAAACAGCCTGTTTATCAAGGTCCTTACCAGTCTGTTACCGAAATTGTGGAAGGCTCTTTTATTCTCGGTAAAATACGTAGAGGACAGCCTGTCCCCAATGGCCATATCCGCCTTGCCCGAAAGGATGAGCTCCTGGAGCTTCGGTCCGAATTCCGCAGGGTATGTATTATCCCCGTCTGCCATGATATAGCAGTCGGCGTCTATCTCCCGGAACATGGTACGGATCACGTTTCCCTTGCCCTGCCTTACTTCATGGCGCACTATGGCTCCGGCCTGCTCTGCGATCTGCGCGGTTTTGTCCGTGGAATTGTTGTCATATACATATATCACGGCGTCAGGCATATTCTCCCTGAAGTCCGCCACCACCTTGCCTATGGATTTTTCCTCGTTATAACAGGGTATGAGCACAACTGTTTTCATTTATTCCCCTCTTCCGGCTCTGTTGCCACAAATCCATCCGAAAAATCATTACCTCTCATTTTAACATATTCCGGATCAACATACGGTGCTTCGGGAAACAGATCGTATCCTCCCTGGTCTCCATCCTTCGGCCTGTACACGACATGCTTTGTGCCGTCTTGTGCGGTAAGCTCCACACTGTCGCATTCATACTGATAGTAAGCTGATGCCCAGATAAGGTTCTCATTCTCGGTGAGCACATCCCTGTCAAGCTTTACGGGCACCATCAGAAGGATCATGACGGATATAAAGCCCGCCATCACCTTGATCTCGCTTTTATCCGCAAGGGCTGCTCCAGCAGATATGGACAGCGCCAGGAAAACGGTGGCCATACCGTATCGCATCAGCGGAGACGAGAAAAGCCAGTACAGGAAGCATAACATGCCCGAGACGAAGATGACGAGATCCATGCCCCTAAGCTTCCCCCTGAGGACACGTATCAGGGCACATACGCTCAGTATGCCCACGATGAGAAGCGCGGTTCTTGGTATCATGTCTATCTTTAGGAACCATCCCTGGAACCATGTGAAGAATCCTGTGTTAAGGGATGCCTGGGTATTATCATGCAGCTCTCTGCCGTAGGCTACGATATCCGCTCTGTCCCAGAAGGAGACCTCCCTTGGGACCTTCCACTCCACATTGAACAGGTCGATGCTTTCCATGGGATATATCAGATATCCGGTCAGGATGATGTTGCGAAGGAGATAGGGTATGACGAATATCAGTGAGGTTATGACACAGCACAGGATGTCCCCTGCCTTCTTTTCACGGATGAGGCGTATGAGCACATACAGTGCAAGGAGCGCGAGGGGCGCTGCCGACAGCTTTACCGTGATATCATACACTCCAAGGAGAGCTAGCAGTGCATATGGTGCTATCTCCCTCTCTCCCGTATCCCACAGGTCGGTCCATTGTGCGAATATATACAGCATTATCAGCATCGGAACGATATCCGTTCCGAGGGAGGAAATGCTTGATACCGAATATACGGTATAGAAGATGACAGACAGATATATCAGGACGGACCTTCTTATGCCGGTCTTTAGCATGTCCAGGATCCTCATGACGCTTATGCCCAGCATGAAGAAGGTCATAAGTCCGTTCACGATGTGCGTTGGATGGCCCGTAAAAGCAAGGCTCAGCAGAGCATGCATGGTCATGAGCGCGCTGTTGTAGCCGAATCTCATGTGCAGATTGGCAAGTCCCGTTACTATATGATACTTCTCTATCCATTCCACTGCCTGGGCATGATAGAGATAAGTATCCCAGTCCATGGGCTCGGAAGCGGCGATAACGGAAAGCGCGGCAAACAGTATGACGATGATGACCCATCTGCCATGCCGGATGCCGTCGATGCATGTCTTCAGGTATTCCCTGTGATCCTTCCCGAATATCAGCAGCGTGAGTATAAGGATCAGGGTAAGAGTAAGGAGGGCTGCCATGCCAAGTGGAGCGAAGAAATGCCAGATCTGCGCATATGTATTGATGACGGCAAAGCCCATGATGAGCATGCCGGAGAAGGAGTGCACGGAATATGCGAAAACCCTCTTCGCCACCTTAGATACGGCAAATCCGGCCAGATAGCAGGCCGCTGCCGCATATACTATTTCCACAGCTGTAATGAGCATGTCTGCTTTCCCTTCAGATCATATCGGATTGTATATTGCAAATATTATGATCAGCGAAATGTAGCACAGGAGTACTACATATGCTCTTATATCCCATGCCTTGTAGATAAGGGGTTTCATCTTGGTACGCCCCTCTCCGCCGTGATAGCATCTTGCCTCCATGGCCAGCGCCAGATCATTGGCACGTCTGAAGGCGGAAACGAACAGCGGTACCAGTATGGGGACCAGCGCCTTTGCACGTCTTATCATACCACCGGACTCAAAATCAGCTCCCCTTGCAGTCTGGGCCTTTATGATCTTATCCGTCTCCTCCATAAGGATGGGGATAAACCTCAAAGCGATGGACATCATCATGGCGATCTCATGCACCGGGAGCTTGAACAATTTAAGGAAGCCCAGTCCCTTTTCCATGCCGTCCGTAAGATTGTTCGGAGATGTGGTGAGGGTGAGTATCGTCGATCCGGTAACAAGATACATAAGCCTTACAGCTGTAAATGCGGCATTCTTTGCGCCTTCCTCAGTGATGGTGAACCTCCAGAAGCTTACCATAGGTATACCCGGTGTAAGGAAAAGATTAAACAGTACCGTTATCAGCATGATCATGATGATGGGTTTCATGCCCTTTAAGATCATCAACGGCGGCACATTTGACAGCAGCACCACGCAGATCAGAAATATCGTAGCTATGATATAGCAGGATATATTCTGAGTGATAAACAAAGAGAATATGAATATAAGAGTGCCGGCAAGCTTTACTCTGGGATCGAGCCGGTGAAGTCTCGATTCCGTCTGGTAATACTGGCCGAAGGTTATATCCATCATAGCTTCACCGCCTTAAGAATGGAGTCTCTGGCCTCAGGTATGGTAGTAGCTGTGATATCTACATCAAAGCCCTTATCCTTAAGCATATGCATTATATAGGTCACTCTGGGGGCTGCAAGTCCTATCTCCTCAAGCTCCTTCACCCTGGAGAAGACCTCGCTCCTTGTCCCTTCCATGAACACCCTGCCTTTATCCATGACCAGTATGTGCTTTGCATTATTGGCCACATCCTCCATGGAATGAGAGACAAGTACTATGGTGATCTGCTGCATGTCATGGAGGTCCCTGACCATTCCCAGTATCTCTTCCCTTCCTTCGGGATCAAGACCTGCAGTCGGCTCATCCAGTACAAGTATCCTCGGCTTCATGGCAAGGACTCCCGCTATGGCAACTCTTCTCTTCTGTCCGCCGGACAGATCGAAGGGTGAGACGTAGTAAAGCTCCTCAGGGAAGCCTACGCTTTTCAGTGCCTCATAGGCTGCCACTTCGGTTTCCATATTCGAAAGGCCCATATTCTTCGGTCCGAAGCATACGTCCTTAAAAACGCTCTCCTCAAAGAGCTGATGCTCGGGATACTGGAATACAAGCCCGACCTTGCCTCTCAGCTTCTTCATCTCGAAGTCCTTGTCATATATATCCTCTCCGTCGAAGTATATATGACCGGAGTCCGCCCTCAGCAGGCCGTTGAGATGCTGCACCAGAGTGGACTTACCGGAACCGGTATGGCCTATAAGGCCAAGGAAATCCGCATCCTTTATCTCAAAGCATACGTCATCAAGCGCCTTGATCTCATTGGCGGTACCCTTGCTGTATATATAATTTACATGATCGAGTATGATCGACATATTTCTCTCACAAGCTCCTCTTCAGACAGTATGCCGTCGGGCAGACTGATCATACCGCTTTTTTTAAGCTCATAGGCAAGGCTGGTGGCCTGGGGTACGGTAAGCCTCAGATCCTTCAGCTCATCCACTCTTGAAAAGATCTCCCTGGGAGTTCCCGTCATCTTTATCTCACCCTTCTCCATAACGAAAACTCTGTCGGCATAGATGACCTCCTCCATATAGTGGGTTATCAGTATGATGGTGACCTTCTCAACATCATTCAATGCTCTCGCAGCCCTGATGACCTCTTTTCTTCCCGAGGGGTCAAGCATGGCAGTAGGTTCATCCATGATTATGCACTCCGGATGCATGGCCACCACGCCGGCTATGGCCACTCTCTGCTTCTGTCCGCCGGAAAGCTTCATGGGAGAGTGCTTACGATACTCCCACATCCCCAGGGTCTTAAGGGACTCCTCTACCCTTTCCCAGATACCTCCGGTGGGAATGCCCATATTCTCAGGGCCGAAGCCGACATCCTCCTCAACTACGGAACCTATTATCTGATTATCCGGATTCTGGAAGACCATTCCGGCCTTCTGTCTTATGTCCCAGATACTATCCTCATCTTTGGTATTTTTGCCGTCGACCAATACGTATCCTTCAGTAGGATACAATATAGCATTGATATGCTTGGCAAGGGTTGATTTACCGGAGCCGTTGCCTCCCAGAACAGCAATGAACTCTCCCTTTTCAACCTCAAGATCTATGTTATTGACCGCTCTTGTGATCCCGGATACATTACCATCATCGTCACGCCTGATATAATCGTATCCCAGACCATGTGTTTCTATGATAGCCATAACTTTACAATATACAATAAAAAAAGGACCAAGGCAACCGCCCCGGTCCTTTGATCATGTTGTATTTATACCAGCTCTATGAGCACTTCCATAGCTGCATCGCCCTTACGGGGTCCGATCTTGACGATACGTGTGTATCCACCCTTACGGTCCACATACTTGGGAGCGATCTCTTCAAAAAGCTTCTTGGCCAGATCGACCTTTTTTGTATTCTGCTTTCTCTTGGCGCCCTCTGCGGGAACCTCGGTTACCGGATAAAGCACCTTTAACATCTGGCGGCGTGCATGAACTCTTGAAGGCAGATCCTTCTTGATCTCCTTCTCAACCTCATCGTAAACCGTAACCTTCTTGCCGTCCTTCTCTTCCTTTATACGCTTTCCGTCCTTGTCCTTACGTGCAACCTTGGCCTTAACCTTGACTGTCTCGTAATTGTCCTTCTCGCGTATGGCAAGAGTTATAAGCTTTTCAGCGATCTTCTGTACCTCTTCGGCACGAGCCGCAGTCGTAACGATCTTCTCGTTAAGTATAAGGGCTGTAACCTGATTACGAAGAAGTGCCTTCCTCTGTGAGGATGTTTTTCCTAACTTTCTGTATTCCATGATCTTTTCTCCTTTTCCTATATTACCGGAATATGCCTTTTGGTCTTACTGCTCCGGCAAGCAGGGTTTATCCCTGCGGGACGGAACTGCCGTACCTTGTGGATTTACCTGCAGTCCCAACTGTTGTGTCTTTTACTCGCTCTCAAGCTCTCCGTTACCGGTCTTAAGCTCAAGTCCGAGATCCTTAAGCTTCTCAAGCACCTCTTCAAGTGACTTGCGGCCGAGATTCCTAACCTTCATCATCTCATCGGGTGTCTTGTTCGTAAGCTCGGATACGGTATTGATACCTGCTCTCTTGAGACAGTTATATGACCTTACCGAAAGCTCAAGCTCATCGATGGACATGTTCATCACATTGACCTTGACATCTTCCTTCTTTGCGGACATAACCTCTGTCCTGCTTGCTGCATCGGACAGATCCACAAAGAGATTAAGGTGCTCGGACAATACCTTTGCCGCAAGGCTTACCGAATCCTCGGGGCTTAATGTGCCGTTGGTATATACATCAAGTGTGAGCTTGTCAAAGTCTGTCTGCTGTCCTACACGGGTGTTCTCCACGCTCATATTTACCCTCTCTACGGGGGTATATATGGAATCTATGGATATAACTCCTATAGGAAGCTCAGGACTCTTGTTCTGCTCCGAAGATACATATCCTCTGCCGTTGGTGATGGTAAGCTCGATGTAGAGCTTTGCATCAGAGCCGCTGAGTGTTGCGATATGCTGATCCTTGTTGACCACTTCTATATCCTGATCACACTGTACATCAGCTCCCGTAACCTCGCCCTCTCCGTCAAATTCGATGTAAGCTGTCTTCGGTTCATCTGATGAGCTGTTATTCCTGATGGCAAGACCCTTAATGTTAAGGATGATCTCCGTCAGATCCTCTTTCACTCCGGGAAGTGTTGAGAATTCATGAAGCACTCCATCCACCTTCACCTGGCTTACTGCCGTGCCGGGAAGAGATGAAAGCATTATCCTCCTGAGAGAGTTTCCGATGGTTATACCGTATCCTCTCTCCAAAGGGGTGCACACAAATCTGGCATATTTTCCGTCCTCGGAACTTCCCTGTATCTCTATTTTGGGTTTATCAAATTCGAACAAATCGAATACCTCCTGATTTAGGCATCTTATGCCTTCCTACCAACCAATACGTATCAGATTACTTAGAATACAACTCGACGATAAGCATCTCATCTACGGGTACGTCTATCTCGTCCCTTTCAGGAAGCCTGTCAACTGTTCCCTTGAAATGCTCGGGATCAGCGATAAGCCATGCCGGTACCGTACGTCCTGATGTAGCTTCGAAGATATCCTTAATGTGCTGAGAGGATCTCTTGTTCTCTCTGATCTCGATCACATCACCGGGCTTTACGCTGTATGAAGGAATAAATACTGTCTTTCCGTTCACGGAAAATACCTTGTGATCTACCATCTGACGAGCCTCTCTCCTGGTCTTTGCAAATCCGAGGCGAAATACAACATTATCAAGCCTCTGCTCAAGCATTACCATGAGGTTCGTACCTGTCATGCCCTTCATTCTGTCAGCCTTGTTATAGTAATTTCTGAAAGGCTTCTCAAGGACACCATATATGAATTTAGCCTTCTGCTTCTCGCGAAGCTGAGTGCCATACTCACTTACTTTTCTTCCGGATCTTCTTACCTGTCTGTTAGACTTCTTATCATATCCAAGGTAGACAGGATCAAGATCTAATGATCTGCATCTTTTCAGAACAGGTTCTCTATTAACTGCCATATGTCTTCCTTCCCTCCTAAATTAGACTCTTCTTCTCTTTGGCGGACGGCACCCGTTATGAGGAACGGGGGTTACATCCTTGATACTTGTGACTTGAAGTCCTGCTGCTGCAAGGGCTCTGATAGCCGCTTCACGGCCCGAACCAGGACCTTTGACCATTACATCTACCGACTTCAAACCATAGGGAAGAGCTGCTTTGGTAGCAGTTTCCGCTGCCATCTGAGCTGCATATGGAGTAGATTTCCTTGAACCTCTGAAGCCAAGACCACCGGCACTTGCCCATGAAAGAGCATTACCTTCAGCATCCGTGAGTGTAACGATAGTGTTGTTAAAGGATGACTGAATATGTGCCTGTCCGTGTTCAACGTTTTTTCTGATGCGCTTTTTTGTTACTCTCTTCGCACCTGCTTTTGAATTACCAGCCATTAAAACTAACCTACTTTCATTGTTATTGTGTCAAGTTAATAGTTACTTCAGCGCAAATATATCACTTCTTCTTATTTGCTACTGTTCTCTTGGGACCCTTACAGGTCCTTGCGTTTGTCTTCGTTTTCTGTCCGCGGCAGGGAAGACCCTTTCTATGACGGGTTCCTCTGTAGCAGCCGATCTCTGTAAGCCGCTTGATGTTCATAGCAACTTCTCTCCTGAGATCACCTTCGATGACCTGAGTCTTGTCTATGACATCACGGATCCTTGATACTTCCTCATCCGTAAGATCTTTACATCTTGTATCAGGATCAACCTTTGCATCCTTTAAGATCCTTACGGCTGATGATCTTCCGATACCGTAGATGTATGTCAGACCGATCTCAACGCGCTTGTCTCTCGGCAAATCAACACCGGCGATACGAGCCATAAGTGAGTACTCCTTTCTTTAAAATATAGTTTTATGCTAAAAGATCCATCGGATCTGTCAGCCCTGAACCTGCTTATGCTTGGGATTCTCGCAAATTATGCGGATCTTGCCTTTACGCTTGATTACCTTGCACTTCTCACAGATAGGCTTTACTGAACTTCTTACTTTCATATCATTCCCTCCTTTCCCAAAAAAAGGCCGTTTTTCATCATATCATAGGGCAAAATTCATTTCAAGAAGAATTTATTTATCTCTCCAGGTGATCCTTCCCTTTGTAAGATCATAGGGTGACAGCTCGATGGTAACCTTGTCACCGGGAAGTATCTTGATAAAGTTCATGCGGAGCTTTCCTGAAATGTGCGCCAGCACCTCATGGCCGTTCTCCAGGGATACCCTGAACATGGCATTCGGCAGTTTCTCGATCACTTTTCCTTCTACTTCTATGACATCTGCTTTTGACATATATACCTCTTACTCCAAAATGTCCGCTATTGCACGGAAAACATCTTCGGCATCCTTTGTTCCATCCACAGTCCTAAGTATCTTCTTCTTATCATAATATTCGATCAGCGGCTGGGTCTGTTCGTGATAGACCTTCAATCTGTTCTTCACGGTCTCGGGCTTGTCATCGTCTCTGATGATAAGCTCTGCTCCGCACTCGTCGCAGATCCCCTCTTTTTTCGGAGGGATGTGCTTTATATGATAAGTTGCTCCGCACTTGGGGCATGCCCTTCTTCCGGACATACGGTTAACGATGTTTTCATCGGGAACGTCGACATTGATGGCGAAATCGATGTCATCGTCAAGCTCCCCAAGCTTCTTTTCAAGAGCTTCTGCCTGAGGGATGGTCCTCGGGAAACCGTCCAGGATATATCCTCTGCTGCAGTCATCCGAAGCTACTCTGTCAAGAAGGATCCTTACGGTAAGCTCATCCGGTACGAGCTTTCCCTCGTCCATGTACTGCTTTGCCTCTTTTCCGAGAGCTGTTCCCTCTTTTATATTCTTGCGGAATATATCTCCCGTAGATATATGAGGTATGGAATACTTCTGTGCTATCTTATCGGCCTGTGTGCCTTTTCCGGCACCGGGGGCTCCCAACATTATGATCTTCATGACAGGAATCCTTTATAATTACGTACTACCATCTTTGATTCTATCTGCTTTAAGGTTTCAAGGATGACACCCACGATGATGATAAGTGATGTGCCTCCGAAGGAAACATTGGCATTGAACATACCATTAAAGAAGATGGGGATGATGGCTACTATGACAAGTCCCACGGCTCCTATGAAAATGATATAGTTCAGTATCTTTGTCAGATAATCGCTGGTGGGCTTTCCGGGTCTTATACCGGGAATAAAACCGCCCTGCTTCTTCATATTGTCCGCGATCTCCAAAGGATTAAAGGTAATGGAGGTGTAGAAATATGCGAAGAATATGACAAGGATGATATATACAAGCGCGCCTATGGTATATACAGGCGTTGCAAGGTTGAACCAGTTACCTGAGCTTAAGGCCTTCAGTATGTGTCCCCATATGGAATTTCCGCCTTTGTTTCCAAGCAGCTGTGATATGACTACAGGGAACTGCATTATGGATGAAGCAAAGATGATGGGTATGACATTTCCCGTATTGACCTTAAGGGGAATAAATGTGCTGTTGCCGCCGTACTGCTTCCTTCCCTGCATCTTCTTGGCATACTGTACGGGTATCCTTCTCTCCGCACTGTTAAGCAGGATGGTAAGGACTACCGTAACAAGGATGATGGCAAGTATGATGGCTGCATTAAGGATGGCAAATGCCAGGGGCTTGCCGGAAACGAACATCATGTAAAGGCTGTTCATATCATCGGGTATCCTGGAAATAATATTGATGGTAAGAACGATGGATATACCGTTTCCTACACCGAACTCGGTTATCTGCTCGCCGATCCACATAAGGTAAGCGGATCCTGCGGTAAGAGTACATATGATGGTTATCACATGGATGGCATCAAAATTCTCAAGGATGCCTGATCTGCCGAAGCCTATAGCCATGGCAAGGGACTCGATGAGAGCCAGACCTATGGTCACATATCTGGTGATGGATACAAGCTTCTTTCTTCCGTCCTCTCCGTCCTTCTGCATCTCTTCCAGTGCCGGTATGGCTATGGTAAGAAGCTGGATTATGATGCTGGATGTGATATAGGGCGTTATATTCAATGCAAACAGCGACATGTTCTCAAAGGATCCGCCGGTGAAGGCATTGAAGAAGTTAAAGGAATCACCTGTGATCTGCGAAAACCATGATGCAAAATAGTCTCTGTTGATACCCGGAACAGGCAGCTGGCATCCCAAACGGATCACCACCAGCATAATAAGGGTAAAGATTATGCCGTTCCTGATATCCTTCACCTTAAAGGCGTTCTTCACTGTTTCAAACATCAGATCACCTCTGCTTTTCCACCTGCTGCTTCGATCTTCTGCTTCGCTGACTCTGAAAATGCATTTGCCTTGACTGTCAGCTTCTTTGTGATCTCACCGTTACCTAAGATCTTAAGTCCGTCCTTGATGTCCTTAACGATCTTTCTCTCGATAAGATCCTCTGCTACTACGGTATCACCGTCATTATAAAACTGATCAAGCTGAGAAACATTCAGCGTTACTATCTCTTTTGTATTAGGATCACGGAATCCTCTCTTGGGAAGCCTTCTGTAAAGGGGCATCTGTCCACCCTCAAATCCTATACGGGGTGCTCCGGATCTTGCCTTCTGTCCCTTATGTCCGTATCCTGCTGTCTTACCGTTTCCGGAAGCATGTCCTCTTCCTTTTCTGTATCTGTTGCTCTTTGAACCTGCTGCCGGTCCGATCTCATGTAATTCCATTTTTTCTCCTTTCGCTATACGCAGGCGGAAGCTGACGGATATTCGTCAACTTCTACCCACTCGCTCATTATTCATCATGTAAATGTCTGCCACCATGGCAGAGTTCTTGTCGACTTCCTAAAGAAA
>CAMOIV010000049.1 GCA_946616305.1 uncultured Lachnospiraceae bacterium
CTAGTCACATAGCCGAGAAAAAACTTCAAGCAGAAAACATCTTCTTCCCGTCTTGCCTTATGCAGCTTGCTCTATGGCTTCTTGCGGCCCGGCTTCCATAGGTCACAGAACGATCCATTTGGAACCGACTTCGTCGGGGCTTGCCTGTACCAACGGGAAACGTCGTGGTTGAGCCATTTAAAATGTATACAATCAAACCACTTTACAAGAAGGAAAATGAGGCGTAATATAGTACTACATTTTGTGGTTTTTAAGTCGTAGCTTACTAAATGTGGGGAAGCCATACGATAACCGTATGGCTTTTGATGCGCAAGCGATGAGTCATAGTATCTGTCCCGTATCGTCACAAAGGACGGACACTTTGACGACTGCCCATACTTGAGCGCAGACGGAAGGCTTTGGCCGATGCGACAAGCCGCAGTTTATCAAAAGACCTTGCAGGTCGGTTAAACAGGGGGACAGTAATGAACATTATCAAGAGAAACGGCAAGGAAGTTACTTATGATTCGGAGAAGATCATAGGTGCTGTTAAGAAGGCGAATAATGAGGTACGCGAGAAGGATCGCCTGCTGAATTCTCAGATCAATGTAATCGAAGAGAAGGTACGTATCAGACTTAACGACCTCGATCACGAGGCCGGTGTCGAGGAAATCCAGGACTATGTCATAGAGGCTATACAGCAGGAAGGCGCATTTAAGGTGGCCACTGCTTATACGGTATACAGATATCACAGAGAGCTGGTAAGAAAGAGCAATACCACAGATGATAAGATCTTAACCCTTGTTGAGTACGATAACGAGGAAGTCAAAGAAGAGAATTCCAACAAGAACCCCATGGTAGTATCCGTGCAGCGTGATTACATGGCAGGTGAGGTGTCCCGCGATCTGACGACGCGTCTGCTCCTGCCTCCGGATGTGGTGGAAGCGCATAAGGCAGGGATAATCCATTTCCATGACAGTGACTATTTCGTACAGCATATGTATAACTGCTGTCTGGTCAATCTTGATGACATGCTCCAGAACGGCACGGTCATATCCGATACCATGATCGAGAAGCCCAAGAGCTTTTCCACAGCATGCAATATAGCTACACAGTGTATAGCACAGATCGCATCCTCCCAGTACGGCGGACAGTCCATAACCCTGTCTCACCTGGCACCCTTTGTTGACGTGTCCAGACAGAAGTTCCGCAAGGAAGTAAGGGAAGAGATGCTGGAGAACGGCATAATCGTCGATGAGGATCGCATCAATGCCATAGCTGAGAGAAGGACTCAGATAGAGATCAAGCACGGAGTGCAGACTATGCAATATCAGGTCACCACTCTTATGACCACAAACGGTCAGGCTCCCTTTATCACAGTATTCATGTGCCTGGATGAGGTCGCGGAGGGACAGCTTAGGGACGACCTTGCCATGGTGATAGAGGAGATGCTCAAGCAGAGGATAGAGGGCGTCAAGAATGAAAAGGGTGTATTCATAACTCCCGCATTCCCCAAGCTCATCTACGTACTGGATGAGGATAACGTAAGAGAAGGCTCAAAATACTGGTATCTGACTCAGCTTGCGGCTGAGTGTACCGCAAAGAGGATGGTACCGGACTACATTTCGGCAAAGAAGATGAGGGAATACAAGAGCGGAGATATATATCCCTGCATGGGATGCCGTTCATTCCTTACGGTTGACAGATTCACAGAGGCAGGAGTGGGCAACGTGTCCTGCTCCAAGGACTATCGCCCCGATCAGCATAAATATTACGGAAGATTCAACCAGGGAGTCGTTACCATCAATCTCGTTGATGTGGCATGCTCAAGCAACAGAGATATCGACAGGTTCTGGAGGCTGCTTGATGACAGGCTCGAGCTCTGCCACAGAGCATTAAGATGCAGGCACGAGAGGCTTCTGGGTACTACATCCGATGCGGCACCCATACTCTGGCAGCACGGAGCTATCGCGAGACTGCAGAAGGGCGAGAAGATCGATAAGCTGCTGTATAACGGATATTCCACCATTTCTCTCGGCTATGCGGGACTTTACGAGATGTGTAAGTACATGACCGGAAAGAGCCATACCGATCCCGAAGCCAGACCGTTTGCACTTGAGGTCATGCAGAGACTCAATGATAAGTGCGCAGAGTGGAAGTCAAACGAGAATATAGACTATTCCGTATACGGTACTCCTCTTGAGAGCACCACATACAAGTTCGCCAAGTGCTTACAGAAGAGATTCGGCAAGATCAAGGATGTCACGGATCATAATTACATAACCAATTCCTATCATGTGAATGTCAGGGAAAAGATAGACGCCTTCAAGAAACTGGCCTTTGAGGCAGATTTCCAGAAGCTGTCACCCGGAGGAGCCGTCTCCTATGTAGAGGTTCCGAACATGACATCCAATCTGGATGCGGTGCTTTCGGTCATGCAGTTCATATACGATCACATCATGTATGCCGAGCTTAATACAAAGAGCGACTACTGCCAGGTATGCGGATATGACGGAGAGATACAGATAGCCACCGATCCTCACGGCAAACTGGTATGGAGATGCCCTTCATGCGGAAACGAGGATCAGAACAAGATGAATGTGGCAAGAAGGACCTGCGGATACATCGGAACGAATTTCTGGAATCAGGGACGGACCCAGGAGATACAGGAGAGAGTATTGCACATGTCAACGGCAGTGCTCGAGGACAGTGAAGCGGGACAGAGACCTGTATGAATTACGGACAGATATTTGAATGTGACATAGCAAATGGGGAAGGTTGCAGAACCTCCCTTTTTGTTTCGGGATGTACTCATCATTGCAAGGAGTGCTTTAATCCCGAGACCTGGGACTTCTCATACGGTAAGGAATATACTCAGGAAACGGAAGACTTTATCATTAATTCCATAAAGCCCGATTACATCAGAGGTATCACTGTTTTGGGAGGCGAGCCGATGGAGCCTGCCAATCAGCCCTTTGTCAGACGGCTGCTGGAGAGGGTGAAAAAGGAAGTCCCCCATGCCGATGTATGGGTTTATTCCGGGTATACCTTCGAGGAACTGGTGAACAGATTCTACAAAAGAGCCCACACGGAGGACACCATGCCTCTGCTTAAATGTGTCGATATATTGGTTGACGGAGAGTTCCATATAGCGGAGAGGAATATCTCCTTAAGGTTCAGAGGCTCCTCCAATCAGAGGATCATAGATGTGCAGAAAACACTCAAGGCATATGAGGACGGCCTTGAGAAGATAATACTTTCGGAATATATGTAAATATAGTAACGCCCGGGATCACGGAACGGGCAGGAGACAAGGATAATGGCGGAACAGCTCACGGAAGAAGATATCAGGAAGATAGAGGATGAGATAAACGAAAGAAAATCTGTCATACGGCCCAAGCTCATCGCTGATGTGAAGGAAGCGAGAGAACAGGGGGATCTTTCCGAGAATTTCGAGTATTATGCGGCCAAAAAAGCAAAAAATGAAAACGAAGGGCGGATCCGCTATCTGGAAAGGATGCTGAAGGGGGCCGTCGTTATATCCGATGCATCCAAAGAAGATGAGGTAGGACTAAATAATACCGTCACTCTGTATTTTGAAGAGGATGATGAGGAGATGTCGCTGAAGATAGTCACATCCATCAGGAGCGACTCTCTGGAGAACCGAGTCAGCCATGAATCTCCCATAGGAAAAGCAGTCCTGGGCCATAAGGTGGGAGACAGGGTTGAGGTGCGGGTGAACCCCGAATACTCATACCATGTGATAATAAGATCCATAGATAAGACAACCACGGGAGATGACGAGATACAAAAGTTCTGACAAATTCACTCGGATCCTTCCATCTCTTTAAGAGACAGCTTGATATTCTCCTTAAGAATGGATTGTATTCCATCAGCGCTTGAGATAAGCTCCGATATCTTTTCGGGATGACCTTCATCCTTATATATCTGTGCAAGAGACAGATAATTCTTTTTTGAATCAGTTCCGATGGAAACACCGTATTCAAGCAGGGCCTTTGCTTCGCTTATATGCCCTGCATTTATATAGTCCGTCGCGAGATAGGACAGATTCTGTACCAGCCGGGTATAATTATTGTCCGCAGCTGACAGTATATTGATATTGGGAGCGCCGTATTCAAGCTTGAGATCGGTATTTGTCCTGCCTGTCAGGTTCAGGACCTTTTTATCGGCCATGGAGCGGATGATCTCCTGACGATCCCTGACCTCTTCCCTATCCATGGGAACGTCAAGGGGCAGAGAGTCAACAGGCACCCTTATATAGGGAAGATCGGATATATCCTTTCGGGGTGTGAGGTTGGCTTTGCGCTCCAATTCCATGAAATCGGCGTCGGGATCGCTTTTTGGTTTTCTGCCTATCCAGAACTTGAAAAAGACACAGAAGGCTATTATTATAATGAGAACCGGATGTTGCATTTCATTCCTTTATATATGAGGTAACAGTATGTTTTTCCAGATGTTTCAAGGTAAACGCAATAAGCGTATAGCAGGTATAATAATCATAGTTGTTGCAGCCGCGATGGTGCTGGTACCGCTTGTAGCAAGCCTCGCCGGCTATTAAAGTATAACACAGGATCGGATCCGAATATGAAAAAAAATCTATCTTTATTCTTAGCATTGATCATAATATTTTCTCTTGCCGCTACTCCGGTATACGGCATGTCCCTGATAGGAGGCCACGCAGGTGCGGAGACCGTGCATAATCAGGAGGCAGCTCCCGCAAAGGAGGAGACCGAAGACACAACCGCGCAGGAAACGCCTGTAGAGGTTGGCTGCAGCGTACCGGCCTTTACCAAGGAGTCTTCGGACATAATCAGAGAGGGGATATATGCAGGCAATATAGACCTGTCAAATATGTCAGCCGAGGAAGCAAGAGCTGCCATAGAGAAGTATGTTCAGGACATAGGTAATACGGAGCTGACACTGAACTGCGTTTCGGGCAATTCAGTCAATGTAAAGGCATCGGATCTCGGCCTTTGCTGGACAAACACAGGCCTTGTGGACGAGGCACTTTCCCTGGGACACAGCGGAAACGTGATCAAAAGGTTTAAGGATCTGTCGGACCTGAGAACAACCAACAGAGTATACAAGATAAGCCTGGGAGCTGATGAAGCAAAGATCAAGAGCTTTGTGAATTCCTCTTGTACAGCCTTTGATATCAAGGCAAAGGATGCCAACATTTCCAGAACCGACGGGAAGTTCAGCATAGTTCCCGGTAATGACGGCCAGTCCCTGAATGTTGATGAATCCGCAAAGAAGATAGAGGAGTTTCTTACGGGAGAATTCACCGGAGAGCCGGCTGCCATTGACATGGTCGTCGATGTTATCAAGCCTAAGGGAGATACCGACACCTTAAGCAGTCTGACAGATGTTTTGGGAACCTTCACTACGAAATTCACCAATTCCGGAAGCGACAGGGTTACGAACGTGGCAAACGGCTGCAGGCTGATAAACGGTACTCTCATGTATCCCGGCGAACAGATCTCGGTATCCCAGACCATAAGTCCCATGACCGAGGAGAACGGCTATGCCCTGGCGGGAAGCTACTTAAACGGCATGGTAGTGGAGTCCTTCGGAGGAGGCATATGCCAGGTGTCCACAACTCTTTATCAGGCAGTACTCAGGGCAGAGCTGCAGGTGGATGAGAGGTATAATCACTCCATGGTGGTAAACTATGTGGACCATTCCTGTGATGCAGCCATAGCAGAAGGGATCAAGGATTTCAAATTTACCAACAATCTGCAGAACCCCATATACATAGAGGGATATACGACCCCCGATAAGACCATAACCTTTACCATATACGGAGTGGAGACCAGACCCTCCAACAGGACTCTGGAGTTTGAGAGCGTGGATATAGAGACCATGGAGCCCGCCGGAGAAAAGGTTGTGGCTGACAGCTCGGAGCCCGCAGGCTATACCAGAAGACAGGGTGCACATATAGGCTATAAATCAGAGCTTTACAAGATAGTAAAGGTAGACGGTAACGAGACGGAGAGGACATTGGTAAACAGGAGCACGTATAATGCGGTTCCTGCTACTCTGACCGTTGGTACGGCAACATCGGATCCTGCGGTAAAGTCAGCTCTTGAAGCAGCCATAGCGACTCAGAACATCGACTATTGCAAGGCTATAGCATCGGGACAGCCTGCTGTGTCACCGGATGCTCTGGCAGCGGCCCTTGCCGCGCAGGCCGCCGCGGGAGGAGAACAGACTCAGGAGGCGGCGCCCGTTCAGGAGGCAGCTCCCGCAGAGCAGCCACAGGAAGCACCGGCACCGGAAGCAGCACCTGAAAATGCTCAATGATCATATATGAGAAGGAAGATAGCTCCGGAAGCTTACACAGGCATATATTATGACAGGATCCGAGCCGATGATATCCTGGTCATAGGAAAAGGATATGATGAAGCTGCGGGGAGGTTTCCCCTTAACAAGGGCATATATGAAAGCCTGTGGCTTCTGTCCAATGAGACGGATCTTGGGATCATGATAGATCTAAGGAGGATACCGGTGCCCTGGCAGGATATAGAAAGGTGCAACAGGGAAGACCTGAACCCTTATGAGATCCCAAGGGAAGACGAGCTTGTGATCCTGCATCCCAGATCGGAATACTACCTGGCCGATGATATGGCGATCATAGGATATATGACTTCCGACAAGGTATGCCGCATAAAGAACAGGGACAATATCAGCTTCTTACGATCCTGAAGGAGGAGACTATGAACGACAACGAGATAAAAGAGATGAGGATGTCAATACTAAAGGCCATCGAGCATGACGGCAGAGTGGATCTGAAGGAGCTTGCCATAAGGCTGGGTATAGATGCCACGGATGTGGCCAATGCCATGTCCGATATGGAAAAGGAAGGCATCATATGCGGATATCAGACACTTATAGACTGGGATAAGACCGATGATGAAAGGGTTACCGCCCTCATAGAGGTCAGGGTAACACCCCAGAGAGGCCAGGGTTTTGATTCCATAGCGGAAAGGATATATAAGTTCTCCGAGGTGGACAGCGTATATCTCATCTCCGGCGGCTTTGACCTTATGGTCATAATGGAGGGAAGGTCGCTGAAGGAGGTTTCCAGCTTTGTTACCAATAAGCTTTCATCTCTTGAGGCGGTGCTTTCATGCGCCACACATTTCATCATGAGGAAGTATAAGATGAATGGAACGGTGCTTGCCCGTAAATATAAGGATGAAAGGATTCTGGTGACCCCATGAGAGATCCCATTGCAAAAAAAGTTTCAGACATGAAACCCTCCGGTATCAGGAAATTCTTTGATATCGTAAGCGAGATGCCTGATGCTATCTCTCTTGGAGTAGGCGAACCGGATTTTGATACCCCCTGGCACGTCAGGGATGAGGGTATTTATTCCCTGGAGAGAGGCAGAACCTTCTACACCTCAAATTCCGGCCTCATGGAGCTTCGTACCGAGATAAGCCGGTATCTGTCAAGACACTATAATGTATCATATAAACCCGGTGAGGAAATCGTTATAACCGTGGGAGGTTCCGAGGCTATAGATATAGGCATGAGAGCCATGCTGGAGCCCGGAGAGGAAGTCATCATACCTGAGCCTTCCTATGTATCATATGTTCCCTGTACCATAATGGCCGGCGGAGTTCCGGTTATAGTGAACCTTAAGGAAGAGAATGAATTCCGGCTTACGGCAGAGGAGCTCGCTGACGCTATAACCCCAAAGACCAAGATACTGGTGCTTCCGTTCCCCAATAACCCCACAGGGGCTATCATGGAAAGGAGAGACCTTGAGGACATAGCAAAGCTTTGTATAGAGCATGATATATTTGTCCTTTCGGATGAGATATACTCCGAGCTTTCTTATAAGGGAGACCACGTTACCATAGCATCCATCCCCGGGATGAAGGAGAGGACCATCCTCATAAACGGTTTTTCGAAGGCTTTCGCCATGACCGGATGGAGACTGGGTTATGCCTGTGGGCCGGAGGAGATAATATCCCAGATGACCAAGATCCATCAGTACTGCATCATGTGCGCACCCACCACCAGCCAGTATGCCGCAGTGGAGGCCCTGAAGCACGGTGACAGGGATGTGGAAGGAATGAGGGAAGCATATAACGAAAGACGCAGATACCTGATGCATGAATTCAGAAGGATGGGACTTCAGTGCTTTGAACCATACGGTGCCTTCTACATATTCCCTTCCATAAAGGAATTCGGCATGACATCCGAGGACTTCTGTACGGACCTTCTTATGAAGAAAAAGGTGGCAGTGGTACCGGGATCGGCCTTCGGTGATTGCGGAGAAGGATTTGTCAGGATATCCTACGCCTACAGCATAGACAATCTGAAGAATGCCATATCGAGGATAGAGGAATACATAACCGAACTTCGGAATAAAAAATAAATCCATGATCCGCGGATGATGAGGATAATACAGAAAAACCCTGCCGGGTGGGAGTGAATAAAAACTCCCGCCCGATTTTTTTGTATTGACATTCAACCCGCAGGGTGATAGATTACTGTTGAAGTGATTAGCACTCATTTCAATTGAGTGCTAATCAAACAGGACGGAGGAGCAGATGGCTAAGGAACCTGAAAAGATCTCGGAACTGGATGAGCGAAAGGTAAAGATCCTGACCGCCGTGATCAAGAACTATCTTGAGACGGGAGAGCCTGTAGGCAGCAGGACCATTTCAAAGTATGCAGATCTGCAGTTATCCAGTGCCACCATAAGGAACGAGATGGCAGACCTTGTGGAGATGGGATACATATACCAGCCCCACACAAGCGCAGGCCGTGTACCCACCGATAAGGGATACAGATTCTATGTGGACAATCTCATGAGCGAGAAGGAGCGTGAGATACAGGAAAGAGAAGACCTTATCATAGAAAAAGCCGATAAGCTTGAGGAGGTGCTGAAGCAGGCAGCCAGACTTCTGGCCGCAAATACGAATTATACGGCACTGATAAGCTCTCCGGAGACGCACCGGAACAAGCTGAAATTCCTTCAGTTGTCAAAGGTGGATGCCGATTCCATATTGGCGGTCATCGTAGTGGAGGGGAACATCATTAAAAACAAGATGATCCAGGTTGCAGAGGAGCTTGACGACGATACCATACTCAAGCTGAACCTGCTGCTTAACACTCACCTTAACGGGCTGTCCTTAGAGCAGATCAATCTGGGACTCATCACCCTGCTCAAGGAAAGAGCGGGTATACATACGGAGCTTATAGGCTCGGTGATAGATGCGGTGGCCGAAGCCATAAGAGCGGACGAGGATCTGGAGATATATACCTCGGGAGCCACTAACATCTTCAAGTACCCGGAGCTTACGGATTCGGGTAAGGCGGCAGATCTCTTTGACACCTTCGAGAGCAAGGAGGAGTTGGGCAAGATAGTATCCTCGGCCCTTAAGGACGATGGCAGTGAGAAGAACGAGATGCAGGTATATATCGGCAAGGAGCTTACGAGTCCCGCGATGCAGGATTGCTCCGTCGTCACCGCGACCTACGACCTGGGAGATGGGATGAGAGGGACCATAGGCATAGTGGGACCCAAGAGGATGAACTACGAGAAAGCCATGGGAACCATGAAAACCCTTATGGAACAGTTAGATGAGATTTATAAGAAAAAATAGATAAACCGGAGGCTTAGGGAATTGGGCAAAAAGAAAAAAGAAGATATCAGTCCCGAAGAGACAGAAGGACTGACACAGGAAAAGGAAGAGACAGAAGAGGTGACAGAGGAGACTTCCGAGGAGGCTTTAGAGGAAGAGGAAGCATCTAAGGAGCCTGAGGTCACGGATGAGGAAAAGGAAGATAAAGGAAAGAAGGATCCCAAAGATGAGAAGATAGCCGAGCTTAATGATAAGGTAATGCGGCAGATGGCTGAGTTCGATAACTTCAGGAAGAGGACGGACAAGGAGAAATCCGAGATGTTCGCAAACGGCGAGAAGGCCGTGATAGAATCCATCCTGCCGGTTATAGATAATTTTGAAAGAGCCCTCAGTATGGCAGGGTCCAGTGAAGAGAAGGAACAGGATCCCTTCATGGACGGTATGGAAAAGGTATACCGGCAGCTGATGGATGAGCTGACAAAGCTGGGGCTTAAACCCATTGAAGCATTAGGCGCCCCGTTCGACCCGACCCTGCATAACGCGGTGATGCAGGAGGAATCGGAGGAATACGACTCGGGCATCGTATGTAAAGAACTTCAAAAAGGATACATGCTGAACGATTCAGTAGTAAGACACTCAATGGTGTCGGTAACACAGTAAAATAACAGGAGGAAAATACAATGAGTAAAATAATTGGAATCGATCTTGGAACAACAAATTCGTGCGTGGCAGTTATGGAAGGCGGAAAGCCTACCGTCATCAACAACGTGGAAGGAATGAGGACAACACCCTCTATAGTTGCTTTCACCAATAACGGAGAGAGGCTTGTGGGTGAGCCTGCCAAAAGACAGGCAGTCACCAACGCCGACAGGACCATCTCATCCATCAAGCGTGATATGGGTACGGACCGCGGACGTACCATAGATGGCAAGAAGTATTCACCTCAGCAGATATCTGCCATGATCCTGACAAAGCTTAAGGCAGATGCAGAGAGCTATCTTGGCGAGAGTGTTACAGAGGCAGTCATAACCGTTCCCGCATATTTCAATGATGCTCAAAGACAGGCTACCAAGGATGCCGGTAAGATCGCGGGCCTTGACGTAAAGCGTATCATCAATGAGCCTACTGCGGCAGCTCTGGCATACGGTCTTGATAATGAAAAAGAGCAGAAGATCCTGGTATACGACCTTGGAGGCGGTACCTTCGATGTATCCATCATAGAGATAGGCGACGGAGTCATCGAGGTGCTTTCCACAAACGGTGATACCCATCTGGGCGGAGATGATATAGATAATGTTGTTGCAAAGTATATGATAGATGACTTCAAGAACAAAGAAGGCATAGATCTCTCCGGAGACAAGATGGCCATGCAGCGTATCAAGGAGGCTGCCGAGAAGGCGAAGAAGGAGCTCTCCTCCGCCAACACGACGAATATCAACCTGCCCTTCATCACGGCTACTGCTGACGGCCCCAAGCACTTTGACATGAACCTCACAAGGGCAAAGTTTGAGGAACTCATCCACGACATAGTGGAGAGGACAGCAGTTCCCGTGCAGAACGCAATGAAGGATGCCGGCCTTAATAATTCGGATCTTGGTAAGGTACTTCTTGTAGGCGGATCCACACGTATCCCCTGTGTTCAGGAAAAGGTAAAACAGCTTACGGGACAGGAGCCCTCCAAGACTCTTAACCCGGATGAGTGTGTAGCTATAGGTGCATCGATCCAGGGCGGTAAGCTTGCAGGAGATGCAGGTGCAGGTGATGTGCTCCTGCTGGATGTAACTCCCCTTTCACTCTCCATAGAGACCATGGGCGGAGTAGCCACAAGGCTTATTGAGAGAAATACGACCATCCCGACAAAGAAGAGCCAGGTATTCTCAACAGCTGCGGACAATCAGACAGCAGTTGACATCAATGTCCTTCAGGGTGAGAGGCAGTTTGCAAAAGACAACAAGAGTCTCGGCCAGTTCAGACTGGACGGTATACCTCCGGCACGCCGCGGTATGCCTCAGATAGAGGTTACCTTTGATATAGATGCAAACGGTATAGTTAATGTTTCCGCAAAGGATCTGGGAACAGGCAAGGAACAGCATATAACCATTACCGGAGGCTCCAGCATGTCCGACGATGAGATCGAGAGGGCAGTTAAGGATGCAGAGCAGTATGAGGCTCAGGACAAGAAACGTAAGGAAGCCATCGATACCAAGAACGATGCCGACTCCTTCGCATTCCAGACAGAGAACGCATTGAACGAGGTAGGAGACAAGATAGATGCATCCTCAAAATCCGAGGTAGAGGCTGATCTTAAGGCACTGAAGGATCTGCTGGCAAAACACACTGATGCTTCGGAGCTTTCGGACAGCGATGTTGATGAGATCAAGGCTGCAAAGTCAAAACTGGAGACATCAGCACAGAAAGTATTCTCGGCAATGTACGAGAATATGCAGAAGGCACAGGCCGGTGCAGATGCCGGTGCGGCAGGCGGCGCACAGGGTGCGGATACTGCAACCGAGCAGACCTCCGGCTCCGACGATGCGGGCCCTGATGTGGTAGACGGCGATTACAGAGAAGTATAAGCAGATCATGGCAGAACAGAAGAGAGATTATTATGAGGTGCTGGGCGTCGACAAGGGTGCCGACGACGAGACACTGAAAAAAGCATACAGAAAGCTGGCAAAGAAGTACCATCCCGATGCCAACCCCGGCAACAAGGAAGCCGAAGCAAAGTTCAAGGAGGCATCGGAAGCCTATGCCGTGCTGTCAGATCCCGAAAAGAGACGCAGATATGATCAGTTCGGTTCTGCGGCATTCGACGGAAACGCTGCGGGAGGCGGGTTCGGAGGATTTGATTTCTCCTCCGCCGATTTCAGCGACATGTTCGGTGATATCTTTGGCGATCTCTTTGGTACCGGCAGGAGCAGGGCCAACCGTAACGGCCCCCGTAAGGGAGCCAATCTCAGGACTGCGGTCAGGGTATCCTTTGAGGAGGCTGTTTTCGGCTGCGAGAAGGAGATAGAACTGACGCTGAAGGATGAGTGTACCAAGTGCCACGGTACCGGCTGCAAGAGCGGAACAGGCAAGATAACCTGCAGCAAGTGCGGCGGAAGAGGGCAGATAGTCTTCACCCAGCAGTCACTGTTCGGAACCATCCAGCAGACACAGATCTGTCCTGACTGTCAGGGAACAGGCCAGGTGATAAAGGATAAATGCCCCGATTGTTACGGAACCGGCTATATCTCCTCCAAAAAGAAGATCCAGGTTTCCATACCTGCAGGTATAGACAGCGGACAGGCAGTACGTATCAGGGAAAAAGGTGAGCCCGGCATAAACGGAGGCGCAAGAGGAGATCTTCTTGTAGAGGTGGATGTATCAAGACATCCCATCTTCCAGAGACGGGACAGAGATATATACTCGACTGCACCCATATCATACGCTCAGGCGGCCCTGGGCGGAGATGTGATGCTGGATACTGTGGACGGTAAGGTTGTGTATACCGTAAAGCCCGGCACCCAGACCGATACCAGAGTCAGGCTCAAGGGCAAGGGTGTACCCTCCTTAAGGAATGCCGACAGCAGAGGAGATCAGTATGTAACGCTGATAGTCCAGGTTCCCACCGGACTGAGCGGCGCTGCCAAGGATCTTCTGAAGCAGTTTGATGCCGAAACGGGAGACTCTCTAAATTATGTATCGAAGCATGAGGGTGATGCTGCCAAGGAAAATGCCAAGGGAAAGAAGAAAAAAGGAATTTTTAAATAACTGATGTTCAGATCATTTCTTGTAAAGTACGGAGAGATAGGGGTAAAAGGGAAGAACAGATATATCTTCGAAGATGCCCTTATGAAACAGATCAAGTATGCCCTTAAGGGCATAGACGGAGAATTTGCGGTCACCAAGGATAAAGGCGGCCGCATCTTTGTGGAGGTTAAAAGCAGTGAATATGACTACAATGCGGTAGTCGACGCACTGTCACATGTTTTCGGCATAATAGCATTCTGCCCTGTTGTACATGTTACGGACCGGGATCTTGAGAATCTGAAAAAGGAAGCCGTGGAATATGTAAGGAATACCTACCCCGACAGACATTTCACCTTCAAGATCAATACCAGAAGAGCTCATAAGTCCTATCCCCATACCTCCATGGAAGTGGATGCGGCTTTGGGAGAGGCTGTACTGGAAGCCTTCCCTGAAACAAAAGTTGATGTACATAACCCTCAGGTGGATATCCGTGTAGAGATAAGGGACGTCATCCACATATATTCAAAGGAATTAAAGGGAGTCGGAGGCATGCCCTTAGGGACCAACGGAAAAGCCATGCTGCTTCTCTCCGGCGGCATAGATTCCCCCGTGGCAGGCTATATGACGGCAAAGCGGGGTGTCATCATCGATGCGGTATATTTCCATGCGCCGCCATATACTTCGGAGCGGGCAAAGCAGAAGGTGGTGGATCTGGCAAGGGAGATCTCAAAGTACACCGGACCTGTTTATCTTCATATAGTAAATTTCACCGATATACAGCTGGCCATATATGAGAAGTGTCCTCACGATGAGCTGACCATCATAATGCGCAGATACATGATGAGGATAGCCGAGTATCTTGCAGGCAAGAATGACTGTCTGGGTCTTATTACCGGAGAATCCATAGGGCAGGTGGCATCTCAGACGCTTCAGTCGCTTTACGTGACGGATGCGGCTGTAAAGAACATGCCTGTTTACAGGCCTCTCATAGGGATGGACAAGCAGGAGATAGTAGACATCTCCGAAAAGATCGGAACATATGAGACATCCATCCTTCCTTACGAGGACTGCTGTACCATATTTGTTGCAAAGCACCCTGTTACAAAGCCCAAAAGAGAGATAATAGAAAGATCGGAGCAGAATCTTAAAGACGTTATAGATGAGCTCTTCCAAAGGGCCATAGATACCGAAGAGCTGATTATAGTGGGAAAATAGAAAAAAGGACAAATGCCATCAGACATTTGTCCCGCCAATACATAGATTATCCTAATACCCGTCCCGATCCTCAGATCATATAAGGCTCCAGAACCTTCAATACATCATCAATATTATTCTCAGCATGTATATTGAGATCTATCGGCTTTGAAAGATCAAGGCTGAAAATACCCATGATTGACTTTGCATCAATTACATATCTGCCTGATACAAGATCAAAATCATAATCGAACTTGGTGATGTCATTAACGAAAGACTTAACCTTATCGATAGAGTTCAGAGAGATCTGTACTGTCTTCATTATCATGTCCTCCTTTAGTGTTTTTAGATACAATCTTGTGCAAGTTCCCTCACACGGCTATTATAATAAGGTCGTAAAATATAAAAGTCAATAATAAAAGATAACGAAAAAATAAGGATTTTATGGTTAAAACGGTTGCTTTTCACAATCTCGGATGCAAGGTGAATTCCTATGAGATGGAAATAATGATCAGGAATCTTGCAAAATGCGGTTTCACCATTGTGCCATTTGAACAAAGAGCTGATATATATATAATAAACACCTGCACGGTAACCAATATCGCAGACAGGAAATCCAGACAGATGATCCACAGGGCCAGAGGGATGAACAAGGACGCCCTTATCATAGCAGCCGGATGCTATGTGAACACCCACGACGAAGAGAGCGTTAAAGCCGAGGGAGTGGATATCTGTGTATCAAATAAAGACAAGAAAGATATAGCCTTGATAATAAACAGATTTTTGGACCACCGGGACGGGGTTAGCGGTCCAAAAACTGAAGAGCCGCCAGCAGATCCTGCAACAGATCCCACCGCAGATC
>CAMOIV010000050.1 GCA_946616305.1 uncultured Lachnospiraceae bacterium
TAGTTAAGGGGGATCATTATCCCACTACATGTGTACCGTGCCTTTATGAGGCAGGGCGATCAAAAAGGAGAAATGCATTTATGAAAAGAAAGCTTGTTAAAAGGCTGATGATGCTGCTGCTTGCGGGAATATTGGTAACGTATAATGCAGTACCCATGGCCACGGCGTATGCAGATGATTATTCCGATGGGGATGATGGCGATGGTCCGGCCGCCGATCCCGACCAGGATCCCGACCCGGACCCCGATCCGGATCCCGGTCCGAGCCCGGATCCCGGTCCGAGTCCCGATCCCAGTCCGGATCCGGATCCGCCGACGGATACGCCGACACCTACGGCATCACCTACACCTACGGATACACCGACACCTACGGCATCGCCTACACCGACGGATACGCCGACACCGACTGTAACCCCTACGCCTACAGTCACACCTACGCCCACAACCACACCCACACCTGTGCCTGTGGATACACATAACATCGTTCCCAACAGGACTCAGGTGAGCTTCGGAACAGTGAAGGACAGCGGCGCGGTGGATCAGGCCATGATCGAGATAACCAATCAGGGCAATCAGACGGCCAGCGTCAGCTGGAAGCTGAGTGATGCCAATAACGTGTACAGAGTTTCGGCTGTGGATCCTGCGGCAGTGACACAGATCGCAGCCGGCGGAAAGACCAGATACTGGGTATACCCCGTAGCAGGCCTTAGCCCCGGAAACTATAATGCCACTCTGACTTTCACGGATCTGAACGATCCCGATATGACATCCGGCAGGAAACCCGCCATCAGGATCGCCATATCAATGACGATACCCAAGGACACACCTGTTGTCAGCGGTGTCAGTGTAAGTCCCGGCAAGGCGAGTGTCTCTCCGGGAGCTCAGATACAGTTCGCTGCGGAGGTACAGGGGAGCGGAAGCCCGGATACTTCCGTTACCTGGAAGGTCGATGGGGCTAAAAGCTCGGGAACCGGGATAAACGGAAGCGGATACCTTTCTGTGGCACAGGATGAGGCGGCCACCAGCCTCTATGTCACCGCTACCTCCAATGCTGACAGGAGCAGGAGCGGATCGGCTGTTGTCAACCTGAGCCAGAACACTTATACCGTTACCGTCAATGCAGATCCCAGGGAGGGCGGTTCCACGGCAGGAGGCGGAGCCTTCCCCGCAGGACAGACCACCACTATCACCGCATCCCCCAACGCGGGATATCAGTTTCTGGGATGGTCCCTTAACGGAGGCGATATAATCTCCAATTCGCTTCAATACACTACGGATAAGATAAACGGAAACGTCACATATCTGGCCAAATTCAGACGTACAAGCTGCTACGTGAACGTGGGAGTGAACAACTCCGACGGCGGCTCCGTGGAGGGAGGCGGAAACGTGGATTACGGCGGCAGCATGAAGCTTAAGGCAAAGGCCAAGGACAGGTATCAGTTCAGAGGCTGGTATGAGAACGATAACATGATATCCGGTGATAATGAGATAACTCTTCAAAACATCACCAACGACAGGAATATCAAGGCTGTTTTCGAGAAATATGATTATAACGTCACCGTAAGGCTTTCCGACGATAAAGGCGGGACCGTAAAGGGCGGCGGCAGGGTAAAGCGCGGAGACAGCGTGACCATAAGCGTATCCATAGCAAACGGATATACCTTTAAGGGATGGTACCTGAACGACAAATTCGTGAGCAACAGCATGGATTACAAGGTTTCAAACATAGACCGGGATCTTTGCTTCGTTGCCATGATGCAAAGCAACAAGGCAACGGTACACACCATTACATCAGGCGTGGCCAACAAGGGAGGAACCATATCTCCCTCGGGAGTAAATGCCGTCATAGACGGTAACAGCATAACCTTCAACATGGCACCTGCCAACGGATATAAGGTGCTGGCAGTAGCGGTGGATAATCAGCAGGTTGGTGCGGTGAACTCATATACCTTCACCAATGTCAGGGCTGACCATACCATATCGGTGGCCTTTACACCGAAGGATAATGCGGTACTTCCGGTTACGAAATCGGAGATAATATCCACTGCGGAAGCTCAGGCCATGGCGGTGGGTACACTGAGCAAGGCGGACACCTTAGCTTCAGCGTCGTCCTCAGGCGCTTCGCAGGATACCACACAGCAGGGCGCACCGGCCCAGATGGTGACCCAGGATGCAAAGGCTGCGGATAAGACAGGTACTGCGGACGAGATCTCACAGCCTGAGGAACAGAATATCGTAGGTATGGATAATACCGAGAATATAACGGAGAGCGCTGACGAGTACGATTATGACGCTGCCTCCGGAGTATTGCAGGTGCTCGATATCACCCCTGAGGAGGCAAAGGAAAAGATCGACTCGGGTGAGGATGCGGACATCCTGGAGGCTGCCTATGAGAACGGGTATCTGAACGTTATCGTGAACAATCAGTATGCCGGAAAGAATGCCGCTCAGGGTACCGACAGCATGTATCTGCTGGATAAGAATGTCACGATACCCAATCTGAAGACCTTCCTTCAGGGGGCTCTGACATATGATGAAAAGATGGCCATACTTAACGGAACACCGATATCCTTCAGCTTTAATGCTTCGAAGGCCGATATCCTCAGCGAGAATGACAAGAAGCTTCTCGATTCCGCACCGGGCGTGACCACAGTGGAATACTTCAACATGATACTTATGAAGTCCACTAATGAGACCAATGAAGTGATGGCTGAACTGCCGGTGAAGATGAAGATAGTCCTGACCGTTCCGGAGGAAGTAAAGGACAGCGGCGGGGAAAAGTGCTTAGTCAGGGATCACAACGGCGAGATCACCATCCTTGCGGATGAGGATAACGATCCGGATACCATCACCGTGACAACCGACAGATTTTCAACATATGCCTTCGGTTACATGAGTGATACGGCTGTTAAGAAGAAGGTATCGGTAAACCCGGTGGTAGTGACACTGGTAGTGATAATAATAGTTCTGGTGGGAATACTTATGTTCCTGCTGTTTGGCAAAAAAAAGAGAGCGTAAATAGAAAGGAGAGATGGATATGAACGAAAATATCGTGATCTCAGGAATTGAAGAACTGGCTGTAAATTCTATAGGTTTGGGTGAAAGGAAGCTTTCGGACGATGAGCTTGAGAATATCAGCGGGGGATTCTGCGAGGGCGACAAAAATCTGGCAACTTACGGTTATGAGGTGAAGTGTCCCAAATGCGGGAGTGACAAGCAGAGCGTGGTCGGCAAGGGAAGAGGCGACAAAGGGACAGGCAGCGTGGAATATGACTGCAAATGCGGATATAACTTCATCTGCTACAAGACCGGCGGAAAAATGTATGTCATCCCCAAGAATAAATGGGTCAGCAAGTGCAGCGAGAAAGGATACGCATACACATTGTAAAAATCATTTCCCTATTCCCGATCTAAATGATATAATATTCGTTGGTTTGAATGTGGATCTGATAAGGTCGAGGGAATGACGGATGAAAGAGCATAGGAATACTCACAGCAAGGTTATATTGCTGTGTCTGGCAGGGATCGTGGTTAATTTCGTATTTGCATATATTGCAGATCACACGCCCCTGCCCCTATATCTGGATTCCATAGGCACCATAGCCGTAGCGGCTCTGGGAGGACCTCTTCCCGGCGTTATGGTAGGCCTTGTGACCAACCTTTTAAAGGGTGCCACATATATTAATTCGATCTATTACGGGGTCCTGCATGTCTTTATAGCTCTGGCAGCCGTGGTATTTTACAGGAAGGGATTAACAAGAAAACTCCCTGCATATATCCTGTTCGTACTGGTGCTTGCAGCTATAGGAGGTGGTGTGGGATCCTTTATCTATGCCTTTTTTGAAGGCGTCAGCATGGAGGGCAAATTCTCAGCCCCCATAGTATTCCTGCATGAAACCTTTAACATGAGCGAATACTGGTCGCAATACTTCGGGCTCCTTTTCTATGATGTGATCGATAAGGCCATATGCGTTCTGGCTTCGGATCTTGCTATAAGAGCTCTGCCTGCGGACTTCAGAGATTCTCTTTTCTTCACCGGATGGAAGCAGAATCCCATCAAAGAAGAGGATATAAAGAAGTTAAGCCGCTATTCCCACAGCGGATGTCCTCTCAACCTCAAGCTTATGGGTATAGTAGGCATAGCATCCCTTACCACTACTCTGGTCGTCACTGTCATAAGCATGGTCCTGTTCAGGACCTACAGTATCAATGAGCATATTGACATGGCAGAGGGCGTTACCCAGATGATAGCTGAGGTCATCGACCCGGAAAAGGTAGATGACTACATTGAAAAGGGCGAGTCTGTTCCCGGCTATACATACACGAGAGAAAAGCTGTATATAATACGGGCCAGTTCTCCGGATGTCATGTATGTGTATGCATATAAGATCATGGAGGACGGATGCCATGTGGTCTTCGATCTGGATTCACCCGATACTCCCGCGTCGAAGCCGGGAGAGGTGATCCCCTTTGATCCCTCCTTTAAGCAATATATACCTGAGCTGCTGAATGGTGAGAAGATAGAGCCCGTCATATCCAATGACAGTTACGGGTGGCTTCTGACGATCTATCAGCCGGTATATAACGCCGCCGGTGAGTGCGTCTGCTATGCTGCAGCCGACATTTCCATGAAGAGCCTTATAAAATACGAGACGGAATTCATAGTAAAGCTCATCTGTCTCTTCGTTGGATTCTTCGTTGCCGTCATGACTTTGGGACTCTGGCTTGCAAGATATCATGTGATCCTGCCGGTAAATTCCATTTCGTACGCGACAGGAGCCTTTGCATACAATAATGATACGGATATGGACCGTAATGTGGAGCTGCTGGAGAAGCTTGATATCAGGACCGACGATGAGATAGAGAATCTGTATCATGCAATATGCAAGACCACCAGAGATACCATCAATTACATGAATGATATCGAAAAGCAGAACAAGGTCATGTCCGATCTGCAGGACGGCCTGATCATCGTTCTGGCGGACATGGTGGAGAACAGGGATGAATCCACAGGTGATCATGTCAGAAAGACGGCAGCATACACCAAGGTCATCATGGATGAGATGAAGAAGAAGGGATATTACGTGGATCAGCTTTCCGATCAGTTCATGTCGGATGTTGTAAGGGCGGCTCCGCTCCATGACATAGGTAAGATAAACGTGCCGGATGCGGTGCTCAACAAGCCGGGTAAGCTGAGCGATGATGAATTTGAGATAATGAAATCCCATACCACGGCAGGTCAGGCGGTGATCGAGCAGGCCATAGCAACATTGCCCAATGCTGATTACCTTGAGGAAGCAAAGAACCTGGCGGGATATCATCACGAGAAGTGGAACGGCAAGGGTTATCCTCACGGCTGCGCGGGCGAGGAGATACCTCTGTCTGCACGTATCATGGCTGTTGCGGATGTATTTGATGCCCTTGTATCAAGACGATGCTATAAGGAGCCTTTCAGCTTCGAGAAGGCAATGAGCATCATACAGGAGGATGCAGGCACGCATTTCGATCCTCTTGTGGCAGATGCATTTATAAGCGCATCGGAGAAGGTGCGCGAGATATCCGAGAGATTTGAGGAAATGAGCCGCACCAGTGACGGCGGCGGGACCTTCAGGAATCTCGGAAAAGGAGGCATGGACGATCTATAGATCATAACATGAAGAAGATCACAGGATTCATAAGAAGAGCGCTGGGACTGTACAAGAATACTCCCTATCAGACGCATTACATGAACGAGACCAATATACGTACCAGTATGTATATCACTTTTGTTGTCATGATATTGGAGTTCTGGATGATGTGCAGGTACGTAACGGAGAGGCCGGGGCTGGGATTCTGGAGATACTTCGACGGTGAAGAGAACTATATCATACTGTTCCTTGCCGCCACCGTGCTTTTTGCCTACAGTACCCAATATATATGGGAAAGCAGGAAGTATCGTTTTGTAATGTACATATCGCTGGCATCCGCTGTCATAGATGTGATCCTGATGACAAGGATAGCTGTCTTTGTCATCATCCTTGGAACTGCCTTCCTGTATTTTTATTCCCTTTGGGCACCGAAGCTCTATCAGCTTGACATGACCTTCGGCGGTATTGTCATAGAGGGTGACCAGATCAATTATTTCATCTACTGGCTCATACTTTCCATCACAAGTATCAGTATATATCAGCAGGGATTCCACGGGGCGGTGAAGGACGAGGATCTCATCAAGGTCAATGATATAGGCATGACAGTACTCAGCGAAGGAGTGGAGACTGCGGAGATCGCTGATTTCCTGAGGGATCGCGGATGCAGGCTTCTGCAGGGCTATCATTTCGGAAAGCCCATGCCCCGTGCCGAGATAAGGCTGAAGATCGCATCCGGTGAACTGGTATTAAATGATTGATCACAATATGAGCATACGGAGGTAGGATCATGGAAGATTACATGGCAAACGAGAACATACATATCATCGATCATCCCCTTATACAGCATAAGATAACAAAGCTGCGCGATAAGAATACCGGTACCGGTGAATTCAGAAAGATAGTCAATGAGATAGCCATGCTGATGAGCTATGAGACCCTGAGGGATCTGCCTTTGACAGAGGTGGAGATAGAGACACCCATCGAGAAATGTAAATCCCCCATAAGGAAAGGGAGAAAAGAAGTGATAGTTCCCATCCTGCGAGCGGGACTTGGCATGACAGACGGAGTGTTAAAGATACTCCCCGGTGCGAAGGTTGGGCACATAGGTCTTGCAAGAGATGAGAAGACTCACGTTGCTCATTCATATTACTGCAAGCTTCCCTCGCATCTTGATGAGAGGACTGCTATAGTCACTGATCCCATGCTGGCGACCGGAGGCTCAGCGATAGACGCCATAGATTTTATAAAGCAGCGCGGCGGAAAGAAGATCAAATTCATGTGCATCATAGCAGCACCGGAGGGGGTTAAGGCTCTATCAAACGCTCATCCCGATGTGCAGATATACATAGGCCATGTGGACAGATGCCTTAACGAGAACGCATATATATGCCCGGGTCTTGGTGACGCCGGCGACAGGATATTCGGAACCGTAGGATAATATCGCTTAGCACTTATCACTCCCGGCATTTATCTGCCGGGGAGGATATGCGGTATCAGGACTTTGCAAACATGTAGCAGAAGGCCTGGGTCCTGCCGGCAAAGGGCGCTTCCTTAAGAAGGGCAGCTACCTCTTCCTTTGTGTACCATCCGGGGGCTATCTCTTCGAATTCCGAATCATTGCTCTTTCTGAGCTCTCCCTTTGCAGTACCCACCACAGTGAGGTTCTTTTCGTTTGAAAAGCCTACTGCGGAATAGCTTTCGCCTATAACGTCCTCCACGGATACGAGGGTAAGACCGGTTTCCTCCATGAGCTCCCTGGCTGCTGCCTCCTCATAAGTCTCACCCTCATCGATGAGTCCGGCGGGGAAATTATATACGAAGCAGCCCGGTGCCAGGCGGAATTCCTTGTTTATCAGTACTCTCTCGTGTTTCTCATCGAAGATCACAAGGACAACGGCATCTATTTTGGGATTGTTGAGATCCGAGAGGGTTAGCATGTCCTTTCTTCTGCTGATCATCTCGTAGATCTTCTCATGTCCGTTTTCCGTGGTGTACGAGACATCGTATCTTGTTATGAACCGTCCTTCGTGGATCTTCTTTATGCTGTTGAATTTCATGATATCTTACTCCTGTTACATAGAATCTGATAAGGATAGTGTACCACTGTTTGAGACTGATGGGGTACTTTTTCCTGTTGAAGAAGTCATACCACTATGCGGGGGATTGGGGTATAATGGAGCAATGGGAAAGAAAGTGATCATACAGGATGAAAATCGTCATGAAAAGATGAATATAAGCGTTTCCGGTGTCTGCGAAAGAAACGGAAAAAAGGCGGCTTATGTCATGGTCGAGGATAACGGGCGGACCATGGAGGCCGTTATCCCGGATTGCGAGATAATAAGCAATCAGGGCTTTTCCGAGGCAGAGAAGGATCAGTTCAGGGATTATCTGAAACAGGAGCTGCCCACACTGCAAAAGGCAGCTTCCGGCATAAATGTGATGGATGCGTTCATGGACAGGAAATAAAGGAGGAGCCATGTCAAGTCTTATAACCGAGGAAATGGCAAGGGAATATGCCAGGTGCTCACTTTATACGGAATTCATAAAGCAATTGCAGAACAGCGAAAGAAACGAGTCGGATGAGTTCATGCAGTCCTTAAGATGCAGCACTATCTATATCCCTAAGCCCCGGGAGGTTGTGGAGGACTTCAGGCAGAAGGCGGCAGAAGAGGGGCTGTCTCAGGATTGGATAGACAGGTTCATGCCAAAGGTGCAGGAGACGCCGCAGGAATAGAGATCGATCTGCTGCAGACACAGAGGCTGCAGGATCAGGAGATGTTTCAGGAATAATGATCATGCAGGATGCGATATACAGACAGGGACGGCAGAGGGAAAAAGAGATACAAGAAAGGTTTACATAACAAAGGAGGAACATATGGACAATAAGGCACTTTATAATCTGAGCTATGGCGTTTTCATGCTTTCCACGAAATATGAGGATAAGGTGAACGGATGCATAACGAATACATGCATGCAGGTGGCAAGCAATCCTACCAGGATAGCCATAGCCTGTATCAACAAGAACTATACCTGCGAGCTGTTAAAGAAGAGCGGGATCTTTGCCCTGACCCTTCTTGATGAGACCTGTACCTTTGAGACCATAAAGCACTTCGGTCTCCAGTCCGGAAGGGACGTGGATAAGTTTGCGGATATGAAGACAGCGGTTGACATAAATGGACTGCCTTATCTGGGATGGCAGGCATGCTCGGTCATCAGTGCCAAGGTCGTAGACAGTATGGATCTGGGTAGCCATACCCTGTTCATCGCAGAGGTTACGGACGCCAAACTCTTAAATGACAAGGGACCTCTTACCTATGCCGATTATCAGGCAAGGGTTAAGCCCAAGCCGGGGAGCGAGGCACCTAAACAGGAGGAACCCGAGAAGAAGATAGTGGGCTACAGATGCAAGATCTGTAATTATTTCTATGAGGGCAGCACTTTGCCTGATGATTTCTCCTGTCCCGTATGCGGTCACGGTCCGGAGGATTTCGAGCCGGTTTACGGTTGATCCCAGGACAGATGATGCAGCTCACCCTTTGTCTTTAGTGAGCCGAAGCCGTTCTGCCGCAGGGCTTCATACAATATGATGGCGGCTGCATTGGACAGATTCAAAGATCTTTCATCCTTATACATCGGTATCCTGATACATGAATCAGGATGCCGTATAAGGATCTCTTCGGGAATCCCCGCACTTTCCTTTCCGAAAACGATATGATCATCAAGGCCGAAGCTTACGTCGGCATAGGTTTTATGCGCCTTGGTGGTGGCATACCATATGACGGCATCGGGATTTTTGGACAGATAATCGTCATAATCCCTGTATTCATGCAGCTTCAGCTTGTCCCAATAATCAAGCCCCGCTCTTTTCAGGTTCCTGTCACTTAATATAAAGCCGTAGGGCCTTATAAGGTGCAGATCCGTATCGGTGGCGACGCAGGTTCTTCCTATGGCTCCCGTGTTGAAAGGGATCTCCGGTTCCAAAAGTACTATGTTCATGAGAACATGATAACACAAGTATTCATGATGGATAAAATCTGATATAATGAATCGGTTGGAGGCGTATAGATGAAACTGGATCTGTTTCGGACTATCAAGATCGGATGTGCTTTTCTTGCCATATGTGCATTCTGGCAGATGTATAACAATGTTATACCGCTGATCCTTACCGACACCTTCCATCTTAACGAATCCGTATCGGGGGTAATAATGGCGGCAGACAACATCCTGGCACTCATCCTGCTGCCTCTCTTCGGCACCATATCGGACAGGACAAAAACATCCCTCGGACGAAGAAAGCCCTACATAGTCGCAGGTTCTTTTATGGCAGCCCTCCTGCTGCTTTTTATTCCCTTTTTTGACAATCTGTATTATAAGACAGGCAACGGCATGGTCAAGGCAGGGTTCATAGTGGTGCTGGGACTTATACTGATCGTGATGGGAGTCTACAGAAGTCCCGCAGTTGCCCTTATGCCGGATCTTACGCCCAAAAGACTTCGAAGCGAAGCAAATGCAGTCATAAATCTTATGGGGGCCGTGGGAGGCATACTCTATCTGATACTGGCGGCACTCCTTTATTCCAAAAAGCGTATAGAGGGTCTGGCCCACGTGGATTACACTCTTTTATTCCTGATAATCGCAGTGATCATGGTGCTTTCTGCCATCGTGATCATGGTGGGAGTAGATGAGGTGAAGCTTGGCAGGGAGAAGGAAGAGGCTGAGAGGCAGATGACAGGACCTGTGGAGGAGACCTCCGAGCCGGAGGAGATAGACAGAGCGGATGATGCCATACGTGCCATCAGATCCGGCAGCCCCTATTACGATACCGATCCCAGGGTCAGAAGGAGTATGCTGTTCCTGCTCATTTCCATTGCTCTGTGGTTTATGAGCTATAATGCCGTAGAGACCTGGATAACGACCTATGCCGGACATGAGTGGGGGCTGGGGCTTGGTGAAGCATCCCTCATCGTTACCGTTGCCACTGCATCGGCCATAGTGTCCTACGGCCCGGTGGGATACATCTCCGGTAAGATAGGGCGTAAGAATAACATACTGCTGGGGGTGGTGATGCTCGCATCAAGCTTTGCGATCCTCTTCATATATTCGGTGATGGCGGATCACTTCTCCAAGGCACTCTACGCGGTATTTGCACTGATCGGCTTTGCCTGGGCATCCATAAACGTTAACAGTCTGCCCATGGTGCTTGAGATGTGCAAGGATGAAGATATAGGGAAGTTCACCGGAAACTATTATTTCTTCAGCATGTTCGCGCAGATCCTGACGCCTATACTGGCGGGGTTCTGCCTTAACAAAGTGGGGTATTGGACTTTGTTTTTGTATTCCACCTTATTTGCTCTTTTGGCTGCAGTTACCATGATGAAGGTTAAACACGGAGATGTAAATGAAAAATGAGAGATTCAAAAGAAAAGAGAGGCCGCTGATCTGGGCCCACAGGGGGGCAAGCGGATATGCTCCCGAGAATACCATGGTCTCCTTTGAGAAGGCTGTTGAGATGGGAGCGGACGGAATTGAGCTTGACGTACAGCTGACGAAGGACGGTAAGCTGGTGGTGATCCACGATGAGCAGGTGGACCGTACCGGAGATGCCACGGGCTGGGTTAAGGACCTCACCTTCGAAGAGATAAGGAGCATCAACTTTAACAAGGACTTTCCCGAATACGGGAGACAGAAGATCCCGACTCTTAAGGAGGTCTATGAGCTGTTAAGGCCCACGGAGCTTACGGTGGACTGCGAGATAAAGACCGGCATGATCTTTTATCCTCACATAGAGGAGATGGTGATAGGACTTGCGAAGGAAATGGGGATGGAGGACAGGATCCTCTACAGTGATTTCAACCACTACAGCTGTGTTAAGCTCCATGAGATCGACCCTTCGGCATATGTGGGATTCCTCTGCTATGACGGGACCATAGACGCAGTGGACTATTGCATAAAGCACGGAGCCGATGCGGTGCATCCCGCTCTTTTCAATCTGCAGTACCCCGGCTATATAGAGCGGGCTCACGAGGCAGGGCTTGATATCAATACATGGACAGTGAATGAAAAAGAGCATATAATGCTGGCTTTGAAAGCAGGAGTCAACGCGATCATCACAAACTATCCCGACAGGGCGATGGAGGTCGTAAGAAGCTGTGGAGATAAATGAGAGCATATTCTTCCCTATATGGGAAGAAGGGGAAAAATATGACTATCCCATGGCCTTTGATTTCAGGCCCGGTGTGCATGCCTATATCCATGAAAAGGACGAGGCGGCAAGAGCCGTAGTCATGGTGCCGGGAGGGGCATATAAGCTTGTGTCTCCCACGGAGAGCTGGAGTGTGGGACGTAAATACTATGAGGCGGGATATAATGTTTTTATAGTAAGATACACCACCAATCTCTTTAAGACAGATCCTCTTTACGATCTGCCGCTGAGAGAACTGGCAAAAGCGATATCCATCATAAGAAGGGAGCATGTAAGATATAAGACCGATCCTGGAAAGATCACGGTTTTGGGTTTTTCTGCGGGAGCCCATCTTGCGGCAAGCCTTCTTGTGCATCATAATGATGTTGGGAGTGATGCAAGGCCCGATGCGGGTATACTTGCCTATCCTGTGATAACCGCCATGGAAGGGGCCCATCAGGAATCATTTCAGGCACTCCTTGGCATGGATATCTATGAGAGGAAGGATGAAGAGGCAGCCAGGCTATTACGGTATTATTCCCTTGAAAACTGGGTCGATGAGGATACTCCGCCTGTATTCTTATGGCATACGGTGACCGATGAGCTGGTGCCCTGTGCCAATTCCATAATATTTGAAGAGAAGCTCAGGCAGAAAGGGATAATGCATGCACTGCATCTTTATTCCCAAGGACCACACGGACTTTCCAGCGCCGATGAGGAATGGGCCGACAGGGTATCGGAGGATACCTGGTGCATCGAACAGGTTAAGGAAGCCTATGAGGGAGTTGCTGGGACAAAGCCCGGCGTGAGTAAGGCAATGATCCTTGATGCAAAGGTATGCTATGAGGATCATGTTACGAAGGAAAGAGGCGACAGGATGCCCTATAAGGAGGTATCCGCATGGATAAGGGATTCCATGGCTTTTCTGGATAATGTATTTGATCGGAAATAAGTTTACATAAATCAAACAGGTTCGCGGAGGGGAGGTTTACATAATATGCCAAGAGGAACAAATCAAAAACTGAAGTTTGTGTATCTGATGAAGATAATGCTTGAAAAGACCGATGATGAATATGGTCTGACCATGCCGCAGATAATCGACGAGCTTGCACGATATGATATAACTGCCGAGAGGAAGAGTATTTATTCCGATTTTCAGGAGATGGACAAGTTCGGAGTGGAGATAATATGCGATCAGACGGGCAGAGATTATATCTATCATGTGGCAGGAAGGCAGTTTGAGCTTCCCGAGCTCAAGCTCCTGATAGATGCTGTACAGTCCTCGAAATTCATCACGGAGAAGAAATCCAGACAGCTTATCAACAAGGTCAAGAGTCTCGCCAGCGAGAATGAGGCCCTGAAGCTTCAGAGACAGGTCTTTGTTCACGGACGCATAAAGACCATGAACGAGAGTATTTATTACAATGTGGATGATATCCACTCTGCCATAAACAGTAACCGCAAGATCAGGTTCAAGTACTATAAATGGGATATCAACAAGGAACTGGTACCCAGGCACGGGGGAGATTATTTCTATGTGAGTCCCTGGGCCCTTACCTGGGATGACGAGAACTATTACCTGGTCGCCTTTGATGATGTGAGCCGGGAGATAAGGCATTACCGTGTCGACAAGATGATGCATATCGATGTGCTTGACGAGCCCAGGGAAGGTAAGGAGATCTTTAAGGGCTTTGATATGGCCGGCTATTCCAAAATGAATTTCGGGATGTATAATGGGGAGATAAAAAAAGTCACCATCGAGTTTCCGAATGAGCTCTGCGGTGTGTTCATCGACAGGTTCGGCAAGGATATAACCTTCAGGAAGGCCGGACAGAACAGAAGCAGCGTAAAGGTGGATGTTGCGGTGAGTCCCCAGTTCTTCGGGTGGATCATGAGTCTGGGAGCGGATGTGAAGATAACCGCGCCCGATGATGTTGTAGCGGAGGTTTCTAAAGCTGCAAAGGCATTTGCGGCTAATTACAGATGAAGGTCATACAGAATCTATTATACGTATTACTGGGATGTATCATATTATTCTGCGCCATAATAGGCGTGGGTACTTTCTTCCCGCAGCTCTTTGGCAGCAAGGAGCCTGAGAGTGAGCCCGAGGCATATGTTGCCGAGGTGAGCGAGGAGCCTTCCGAGGAACCCTCTGAGGAGCCTCCGTCGGAGGTCTCGGATAATGAGACAGTGTCGGAGGATAAGGCTCTTAATATCGCGGAGGATTATTTTGCCGAGGATGATTCCGATAAGCCGGCTTCGGGACTTGTATCCGGCATAAGCTCGGATTTTGTACCGGATGAAACCGGGGATCTGAAGGTTGATGACGCCTTAAAGAAACTGGCGGGAGCAGAGGATCCCAAAGGGGAATACGAGATACTGTCGGACGAGGATGCCGACAGGCTTGAGGACGAGCTTAGCGAGAAGGAGACGGGAGACGATCTGGAATTCGACCCGGAAATGTATCCCTATTATCAGATGCTGGATAAAAGGGGGCAGCACCTGTACAGGCAGCTTTATGCCAACGCAAAAGCCCTGAATGACGATTTCAAAGCCGTGGAGAAGGATATGCCCTGGGCAAATTTCAACCATGTCTTTGAGGCACTGTTTAACGATCATCCCGAACTTTTCTGGCTCAATACCGAATATCAGGCACGCTACAGAAGAGACGGCGAGTGTCTTGAGATCATGCTTTCCTTTAACAAGACGGCGGATGATCTGGAGGGAAGCGCAAAGGCTTTCGATGACGGAGCAAATTCCATAGGAGGAGGGGCTTCCGGATCCGGATATGACGAAGAAAAGGCAGTACATGATGCCATAAGAGAGGCATTTGCCTATGACAAGGGGGCTCCCATGAATCAGAGCGCCTACAGCGGACTGGTGAACAAGGAGACGGTATGTGCAGGATATGCAAGATCGTTCCAGTACATCATGCAGCAGCTTGGCATCCCCTGTTATTATGTCAGAGGCATGGCGGGAGAGCCTCATGCCTGGAACATCATAAAGCTTGACGACGGGTATTATAACGTGGATGTTACCTGGGATGATTCGGAGGGCGGTGAGCCTTATGCCTATTTCAATCTGTCCGACGATGATCTGAAAAAGGATCACAGACGTACAAGCCTTTCGATCTACCTGCCTGCCTGCAAGGGCGGACAGTACAGCGGACTTGAAGCGGGAGATGAGGCAGCTGACACTGCCTCCGGTAACAACGCATCCGGCAACAGTGCCTCCGGCAACGGCGCTCCTGGTGAAGGTGAAGAGCAGGAGAATCAGAACCTGCCTGAGGGCACCTATGTCTCAAGCCTTGATGAATATTACAACGCATGCAAGAACGCGATCCTGGAACAGGGCATGGGTAATTATTCCTTTGTTCTTTATACTACAGATAAAGCTTTGTTCAACAAATGCATAGAATGCTATAACGGAGACGGAGCCAAGGACGGCTTTATGCAGGAGATCTTTGATTCCACCGAGGGTGCGACGAGCATGTCGGTAGAAGCATCCGGCCAGGAGGAAGGCGGAGCTTACAAGATGATACAGGAGGTAGAGTTTAATTAAGGCTG
>CAMOIV010000051.1 GCA_946616305.1 uncultured Lachnospiraceae bacterium
ACATAGCCGAGAAAAAACTTCAAGCAGAAAATACCTGCTTCCCGTCGGGCCAGAGATCATAGAGATCAATGTCTACAAAAAAGGGTGACCACTTCGAAACGAAATGGTCACCCTTAAATATTGCTGTGATCCCGGGACGCATCCCGGCAGGAACTGCTACAGCCTGCTCTCTATCTCCTGCTTTAATTCATCAAATCTCCCGTCATATATCATACGGAGCAGCGAATCCAGGGAAAGCAGAGCCTTTCTGACGTCGATCCCCGTAAGGAGCTCCTTTTCCAGGGCTTCCTCGAACTCGTCCAGATCCACGACCTTGACGAAACCATCGGGAAAGACTATCACATCCGCAAGCAGATCTCTGAAAGTGTAGGTATCGCTCTCTTCATCATAGGTATGATCCACTATATCGCAATACCAGTAAATGAGGCTGTCGTCATTGAACAGGAACTTGCTGACCTTGTAATTCTTCTTCAGAAAATAACATGAATATCCGTGATCCAGCTTCGGCTTCGGATGAAGGGCTTTCCACTTTGTGACTATGATATCCTCATCACGATAGATGACCACATCATCATCCAGCCTTACGCACTCATCGGGTATAAGTCTCTTTCTGTAAAGAACAGGGCCTTCAGTCACTATCAAGCCTCCCTTTCGCTGTAATGGTGCGCTTCCTCAAGAAGCATATCCTTGACCTTCATAAGCCTTATCTGAGTACTTCTCTCATTCTCATCAAGCTTCATGGTGATCATCTTGATGCCGGCCTCGGTCTCGGGTATGATGACATGCTCCAGGGCGTTAACTCTGCGGCGCGTCTTTTCTATCTCCGCAGCCATGAGCTGACAGGCTTTTTCGGTCTCCGCAAGCTTCAACATATCCGGCAGCAGATCCGAGAGGCTCTTTACTGCGTCATCAAGATCCGATGAGGTAAATGCGAAACCGTATGAATATATATCATTCGGATCCGAGGTCCTCGTGCGGTATTCAAATACCGGGATGTCAACGCTCATGATGTTCTTTTCCGACACCTCAAGGGATACCTCCTGCTTGGGCGTCATGAAAGCCACATTGACCGCTTCCTCGCTCATGGTGGACTTGGCCAGGACAAAGTTCTTATTTGCCGCAGCAAGCCCGGCCTCCACCTTCTTACGAAGAGCCATGTTTTCACGCACCAGTGAAAGGAACTGTCGCATGAGCTCGTCACGCTTGTCCTTCAGGAGCTTGTGGCCGCGCCTTGTGGTGATGAGCTTGCGCTTAAGCCTTGTGAGCTCCATTCTGGTAGCTGTAAATGTTTTATTAGCCATTGATCCTCCAAATAATCAAATCATTCAGGTTATTATCCGGCATAATACTTATCCAGGAACTCATCCTTGATACGCTTGAGCTCGGTACGGGGCAGGATGCGCAGAAGCTCCCAGCCTGTATCCAGAGTCTCCTCTATGCTCCTGTCTGCACGGTAACCCTGATTGATGTATTTCTGCTCAAACTCATCGGCGAATTTAGCATAAAGCTTATCTATATCGGTAAGAGCGGCTTCACCCAGGATCATCATAAGCTCCTTGGCGTCCTTACCACGGGCATAAGCTGCGAACAGCTGGTTCATGGTATTGGCATGGTCGGCTCTCGTCTTGCCCTCACCGATACCCTTATCCTTCAGACGTGAAAGTGAAGGAAGAACATCGATGGGAGGCTCTATACCACGGCGGTACAGATCACGGGAAAGGATTATCTGACCCTCTGTGATGTAACCTGTAAGGTCGGGGATAGGGTGAGTCTTATCATCCTCAGGCATGGTAAGGATGGGGATCATGGTGATGGAACCCTTCTTACCCTTCTGACGGCCTGCTCTCTCATAAAGAGAAGCAAGGTCGGTGTACATGTATCCGGGATAACCTCTTCTTCCGGGAACCTCCTTACGGGCTGCGGAAACCTCACGGAGAGCATCCGCATAGTTGGTGATATCCGTAAGTATTACCAGAACGTGCATATCCTTTTCGAATGCAAGATACTCGGCTGCTGTCAGGGCCATACGAGGTGTTGCTATACGCTCTACGGCAGGGTCGTTAGCCAGGTTCATGAAAAGGACTGTTCTGTCGATAGCACCGGTCTCACGGAAGGACTCAACGAAATCGTTGGATTCCTCGAAGGTGATACCCATGGCTGCGAATACAACGGCGAACTGCTCGTTTGTTCCGCGAACCTTTGCCTGACGTGCTATCTGTGAAGCAAGCTTTGCGTGGGGCAGACCCGAAGCTGAGAATATGGGAAGCTTCTGGCCTCTTACCAGCGTATTCAGTCCGTCTATGGCCGACACACCCGTCTGGATGAACTCCTCCGGATATGCTCTTGCTGCCGGGTTCATGGGGAGACCGTTAACATCTCTCCTCTCATCGGGCAGGATCTCGGGACCGTTATCGATGGGTCTTCCAAGTCCGTCAAAGACACGTGAGAGCATGTCCTCCGAAACACCAAGCTCCATCGTACGTCCTAAGAATCTGACCTTGGAACTGTCAAGGTTCAGACCTGTTGAATTCTCGAAAAGCTGTACCAGTGCATTGCCGCCATCTATCTCAAGTACACGGCAGCGGCGCTTCTCGCCGTTTGAAAGCTCGATCTCTCCCAGCTCATCGAAGGTGACGTTCTCAACATCACGGACGAGCATCAGAGGACCTGCCACCTCCTGTATCGTTCTATACTCCTTTGGCATTTAGAAGTCCTCCTTTTCCGCGAGAACCTGCTGGATCTCCTTTGACAGATCGTCAGTGATCCTTGCAAATTCCGCACCAATCTGATTCTCCGGTGTGTATTTGAAACGTCCGATAGCTTCGCGGACATCCATTGATACAAGCTTCTCTATGGAAGCTCCCTTTGAAAGGGCATCATTTGAACTGTTATAGAATCCAAGCACAAGCTTCATCATAAGATGCTGCTTCTCAAGGGATGTATATGTATCAACCTCATGGAAGGCATCCTGATGGAGGAAGTCCTCACGGATGGAGCGGGCTGCTTCCATCTTGAGACGGTCGGGAGCCGAAAGGGCATCCATACCGACCAGCTGTACCATTTCATTCAGCTCTGCCTCATCCTGCAGGAGGCTCATCATTTCCTGACGAAGAGCCATCCAGTCTCCGCCTTCTACGCTCTCATTGAACCACTTGCCCATACCGTCCAGGTACAGTGAGTAGGATGAAAGCCAGTTGATGGCAGGGAAGTGTCTCTGCTGTGCAAGTGCCGAATCCAGACTCCAGAACACCTTAACGATACGGAGTGTAGCCTGGGTAACGGGCTCTGATATATCACCACCGGCGGGGGATACGGCTCCGATAACGGAGAGCGCGCCCTCACGGGGATTGGTGCCCAGAGTCTCGACACGACCGGCTCTCTCATAGAACTGAGCAAGTCTTGAACCAAGGTAAGCGGGATATCCTTCCTCACCGGGCATTTCCTCAAGTCGGCCGGACATCTCACGGAGAGCCTCAGCCCATCTTGATGTGGAATCGCCCATGAGAGCTACGGAATAACCCATATCCCTGAAGTACTCTGCTATGGTGATACCCGTATAGATGGAAGCCTCACGGGCTGCCACGGGCATATCCGAAGTATTTGCTATAAGAACGGTACGCTCCATCAGAGACTTACCGGTCTTGGGATCCTTAAGCTCCGGGAACTCGTTCAGAACGTCGGTCATCTCGTTGCCACGCTCACCGCAGCCTATGTATACCACGATATCGGCCTCTGCCCACTTTGCCAGCTGGTGCTGTACCACTGTCTTACCTGAACCGAAGGGTCCGGGAACTGCTGCGGTACCGCCCATTGCGATGGGGAAGAAGGTATCTACGACTCTCTGACCTGTTACCAGGGGCTTATCCGGAGGAAGCTTCCTTACATAGGGGCGTCCGCGGCGGACAGGCCATCTCTGCATCATGGCTACATCCTGAGTAGAACCGTCCTCTGCCTTGATCTTGGCTATGATATCCGTTACGAGGAAGTCACCTTCCGTGATGGAGTCCACGGTTCCTTCGATACCGAAGGGTACCATGATCTTCTGCTCTACGATATCTGTCTCCTTGACGGTTCCCAGTACATCACCTGCCTGAACCTTGTCGCCTGCTGCAGCGACGGGTACGAAATGCCATTTCTTCTCACGATCTATGGAAGGAACCTCAACACCTCTTGCAAGGTTGTTTGAGCCTGTGAGCTCAAGGATCTTCTCAAGAGGTCTCTGGATACCGTCATAGATACTGCTTATAAGTCCGGGGCCCAGTTCAACTGACATGGGAACGCCCGTTGATTCTACGGGAGCGCCGGGACCTAATCCTGCGGTCTCCTCGTAAACCTGTATAGATGCCTCATCTCCGTGTATCTCTATGATCTCACCGATGAGTCTTTCCTTACCGACACGAACCACGTCGAACATGTTCGCATCGCGCATGCCTGTAGCGACGACCAGCGGTCCGGCTACTTTTTTGATTACACCTGCGCTCATTTACTCTTTGTCACCTCCAAATATGATATCCGAACCAACTGCCTGCTCGACAGATTTGCTGACATTCCTCACACCGTCTCCGGTATTGCCGGAAACACCGGGTATCAGAATGATGGCAGGGAGCTTCTGCTCGCTGTATCTGTCAATTTCCGATTTTATTCCCGAGGCTGTGCTCTCCGTGATGTAGACTACGGCATAGTCACCCTCGGCCAGATTTCTGAGTGTTCTCTGTGCGCTTTCAGGATTATCGGTGGGATATGTATCAAGTCCCAGTGTGGCGAAGCCGTATATGCTGTCCGACTCGCCCATAACAGCTATTTTATACATACATTTCCCTTGCCCTTTCCCTGACGGATTCCTCCGGCAGATCATTTATAAGCCCCGAAAGGACGATCCTTACAGTTGATATCTCGTTTTCTCTGGCTATGATATATGCAGCCAGAGGACCTATAGTATAGGGATGAGCTATCTCGCTTCTGATATTCCTGATGATGAGATTGTCACACCATCTTTCGAATGCAGAAGGAGACCTCTTAAGCTCCGGCACCGCGTCCGCGTATTTTGAGAGAGACAGGAAATCATAGAGTGCATCCGTTCCCTCGTTTGCGGCATTTGCAAGTCTTTCTGTATCCAGGGACTCACAGGGCGCAAGAGCTTCTTTGATGAAGTTTTTGTCTTTGCCTGTCTTGATGGCACGTATCGCAGTCTTTATATCAGCCGATGCAACCTTAAGCTCAGCATAGAGCTCCAATACGGGACTTCCGGACTTCTTGCCTGCTGCATTTATGGCACTTAAGGCAGCCTTATCGATGATGATATCAGTAAGCTGACCGTCGTGGGTGTGAAGCAGGGTGTCCAGGGCCTTCTCGGCCACGTCTCTCATTTCCTCCGGCAGGAGTGAAAAGTCTCTGTTCTCGATGGCGCTGTTCATCACCTTGGGGTCGATGGTTCCGCCTGATGAGTATATGTCGTGATGTATATCACTTGTCAGAGCCTCCTTAACGGCTGCCTTGAGGTTGTGGTAATCATTCTCGATGAGGAGCACGTCAAATACGGACATATCCGGCACCAGCTCCGCTATGAGATCCCATGTCTTCTGCTTTTCCGCAGCAAGCATCTTCTCCACGCGGTCTGATTCCGTCGTATATTCCTCGGGCATGTGCCAGCCCTTGTCCTGCAGGAGACGCATGGCCTCCTCTATGCTCTTTGCACCGAGCAGCTGATCTATAAAGGCTTCATTCAGAAGGGATAATTCCCTCGAACGGATACGGGCGACAGCATAATAATATTTATTATCAGACATCTACGCCTCCGCTTAGCCAAATAAAACCTTTGAAACCTTGTCAGTTAATGTCTCGCGCTCTGCATCTATCAGAGCCTTGAATGTGCAATTCTCCTCTATGCCGCCGTATGAAAGGATGAAGCCGCCGCCTGTCTCCACCGTATCGTCGGAAACGGTAAGCTTTCCGTCCTTTAAGGCACTGTTCAGCTTTTTCTCGAAATCTGAGGGCAGCCTCTTCTTATCGGAAGCAGAGAAGATTATCTTTCCTTCGCCGTGAAGGGCATTCTTCGTTGCTATCTTTAATATCGTATCAAAGTACTGATCCTCGGGAAGGGAGGCAAGCTTCTCCTCCGCTTCGTTAAAGACCTGGGCGATGATCGACTGCTTTTCGGCCAGTATGGTCTTCCTTTTTAAGAGGGCGGCTGCCGACTCTGCACGTGATAAGGTGTCATCGGCGCTTCTCTTACCGTTCTCCTCGATGGAAGAGCACTCATTGCTGACTGAGGCCCGCGCTTCCTTCAATATGTCGTCTGCGCGCTTGTTTGCCTCGTCGATCCTTGCCTTTACGGCTTCATCGGACTCAGCCTTGATACTTGAAAGTATCTTGTCTAATCCTGCCATTTAATATCCTCCAGGCTCTGCCTTATGCCGGTATACCGTTAAGTGCAAGGATGGAAACAAGAAGAGCAAGGATGGCATATGTCTCAACCATTGCAGGGAAGATCATGGACTTACCGAACTGATCCGGTCTCTTTGCAACAAGTCCGATGGAAGCAACTGCTGCCTGTGACTGCATCATTGCGGAAACAAGTCCTACGAAAGCCATGGGAAGGCAGGCGAAGAGATACATGAAGCCTGTGCCTACGGACATGGAAGTGTTAGCCTGTCCGCCAAGAAGTCCCAACTGTGAAAGTGCTATGAATGCTATAAGCAGTCCGTAGATACCCTGTGTGCCGGGAAGGAGCTGAAGAATAAGAACTCTTGAGAACTGTGAAGGCTCCTCAGTAACAACTCCTGCGGCAGCCTGACCTGCGCGGCCTACGCCGATGGCAGACCCTATGCCTGCAAACAGTGCAGCGGATGCTGCTCCTAAAAGTGCTAATGCGATACCCATTTAATTATCCTCCTTAATTTTGAAGTATTTTGTTTTAGTAGCAAACGGAGTGAATAACCTTCCGCCGCCGTTATAGAACTTACCAAAGAATTCGACATACTGTAACCTGTTAGTATGTACGTATGCGCCCAGTGCGTTGATACCGAGATTGATCGTATGACCTACAAGGAAGATCAATATGAAGAATACGACACCCAGCACAGGCGTCCCTGCCACCATGGATCCCATCTTATTGAAAACCGATGAGATAACGGAAGTGGCAAGTCCCAGAGCAAGAAGCCTGGAGTATGAGAGCAGATCCGAAAGATAGCTCGTCACGTTGTATAGTGCATAAAAGCCCTTGAGTATGCGTTTGAACCAGTTCTTTGATTCCCTGCCGCCCATGAGGATGATGCCTATGGCACCTATGATGGCCATCACCTTACCGATGTTGCCCAAAGGTGCGGGGATCTTGCTCATGGAGAACATACCGCAGACCATGTCGGTAGTCAGACCGAAAAGGATCAGACCGCCTACCAGCAGATACCACAGTATGGAATCAGAGATCGCATCCACATATCTCTTGTCTTTTATCGCTGTATAAAGATTAATGCCAAGACCTGCAAACAGATGTACCAGACCGATGGCAAAGCATACTACCAGCATCTTCATGGGCTGGTTCAAGGGATCGATGACCTTGGGGATCTCAAGATCGATCCCGAAGAATGTCTTTGCTATGACCGTAGGCGCGTCACCGAAGTAGCTGCCGAAGAGTATACCCGACAGCATGGTACCCAGACCGCAGTAGAAAAACATGGTAAGGGTCTTTCTCATGCCCTGCTCCATGTTCTTAAGCTTCTTAATAAGAACAAAAGTGGACAGTGACATCAATGCGCCATAGGCGAAGTCCGAAAGCATCATACCGAAAAGTATGTAATAGAAGCATGCAACCGGTGTGGTGGGATCAAGCTCTCCCTTGCCGGGCATCGAATAGCTCTCGATAACACCCTCAACAGGCTTCGCTAAAGAACCGTTCTTGAGCAGAACGGGAACATCCTCATCCGGTGCGGGATCCTGCATCTCCACGGAAACCTCGAACCTGTCCGAAAGCTCCTTCTCCAGAGATGCTGCATACATCTCGGGAACATAACCTTCTATTACGAAGGTCCTCTTGGACTGCTCCAGAGTTCCCAGAACATCATACTTCTCGGCTCTCATACGGAAATAATCGGCGATGAATCTGATATCATCTCTCTTATCACCGTAGGAAGCGATCTCCTCCGTTGTGGAGTTGATCCTGTCTGCTGCAACTGCAAGCTCGGTCTCATAAGCCTCTCTCTGCTTTGCGGGGATCATATCCGATATAGGCGGGCGCTGGAAATTCATACGCCTTAAGGCATCCTCCACGGCATCCTTGTCCGACTTCATGCAGGAGATGAGCACGGAAGTGAGATTATCCTGACCGTTGATGACATTGACATCGATGGCGGAAACCTCGGGTGCATATCCTGCCAGGGCCTCAGCGATTTCCGATTCGCTTATGGTCTCGGGGATGGTGCCGATAAAGGCTGCTGTTTTCTTAGTGCCTGTAAAGGATAAAGGAACCTCAAGCCCTTCCCAGGGAGTGAGTGCTTCGAGCTGTGTGGTGATGCGGGGAATATCCGCTTTTGCTTCCACAAGCTCCTTGTCCAGACGCAGGATCTCGTTCACATCCTTCATGATGCTGTCGCGCTTGCTGACATTCGTTTCATATTCGGATAACGTGATCGGAGTCCTGCCTGCGAAAGCAGAAAGAAGAGAACCCTTTTCGGGTGCAGCAGTGTTCAATATCTCAAGCGCCTTATCAGCCTGTGCAGCATTCTTTGAGTACAGCTGGGATGACTGTGATACATCTATCTTGCTGAAGACTTCATCATTCTCGTCGTCTTCGCGTGATATGATCTCAACCGCTTCACTGCGCTGCAGCAGCTCGAGTATTGATTTGCGGTCTTGCCTTTTCGCACACAGTATCATGTGCTTCATTGGCAGAACTGACATACTTAGACCTCCTTCTTACTAGATTTGCGACATCTCTACGATGTCAGATCGCCAAGGATCAGATCGATAGCCTCGGCTTTTTTTGCCTCAACAGATGAGCGCAGCTGCTCTGATTCCTTAGAGGCTTCTTCCTTTGCCTCATTAAGGATCTGCTCGCTCTTCTTCTCGGCGTCGGCTATAAGCTCTTCGGCTTTAGCCTTGGATTGCTTTGTGAGATTCACCTTGAGCTCGCCTGCCTCGTCCTCGGCGTGGGCTACGATGTTGTCCGCATCGACCACAGCCTTTTTTTCGGCCTCGTCGGACGCAAGCTCTGCTTCACGGATCTTCTCGATCGTGTTCATTGCCAAACCAAACCCTCCGTTCCGGAAATCATTGTAGCAATTCTGCACAAATTCCCAAAAATAATACCATAATTTTATATTAAAACAGCACTATAATCAAGTGTTGCATCTGTCGGAGATATGCCGCGGATATGCTCCGAAAGCATAAACAGAACGTCCGTTGAAGCAGGGCGGATGTGCCCGTAATGTATGAGCTCCTCCTTGATCGCATACAGTCGGGAATAATAAATACGGACCGGTATCAGCCCCGACCTTGCGAAAGAAGGACAGGTGATGTATATATATTAAGCAAAAACGGATATATATCTGATACAGAAAGATAACGGTCGGGATGCGCCGGGACTTTTTGAAAATGGCTGCCTGATCAGAGGGCAGGTATCAGGTCCGTTTTTTGAGAAACTCATACAGGTGATAAACGTATAATAAAAAAAATAAATAACACAATCGGAACGGGAGACACATTTAATATGAAGAAAATCCATATGATAGGCATAGGCGGCATAAGCATGAGCGGCATAGCGGAGCTTCTGCTGTCGGGAGGTTTTCAGGTTTCGGGCTCGGATTCAAAGGAGTCTGACATCACAAAAAGACTGGAGGAGCTGGGGGCACGGATAGGCTATCCCCAGAAGGCGGATAATATCCCCGAGGACTGCGATACTGTGGTCATGACCGCAGCCATACATGATGACAACCCGGAGCTTATCGAGGCAAAAAACAGGGGGATAAAGATCTATACCAGAGCCGAATTCCTGGGCCTTATAATGAAGGACTATAAGATGCCCATAGCCATAGCCGGGACCCACGGTAAAACTACAACGACTGCTATGATATCCGAGATCCTGCTTGCGGCAGAGCTTGATCCCACCATATCCATAGGAGGCATGCTAAGGGACATAGGCGGTAACTTCCGTGTGGGCGCCAAGGACTACTTTGTCATGGAGGCCTGCGAATATACCAATTCATATCACTCGTTTTTCCCGGGAGTGGGACTGATACTCAACGTGGATGAGGATCATCTGGATTTCTTTAAGGATCTGGATGACATAGTAGAGTCCTTCCACAAGTTCGCAACCAACGTGTTCGATGACGGAACGCTCGTTATCGGTAAAGACACAAAGGGTTATGACCGCATCATAAGGGATCTTAACTGCAAGGTCGTCACCTTCGGCCCTGATGACAGTGCGGACATATATCCTGAGGATATAAGCTACGACGAATGGGGGCACCCTTCATTCACCGCAGTATATAAGGGGAATAAGGAAGCATACAGCCTGGGAGTATCCGGCGAGCATAATGTTATGAACGCTCTTGCAGCCATAGCTGCCTGCGACAGCCTGGGCATAAGTTCTGACGCAATAAGAAAGGGACTTTCCGTATACAAAGGTACCGACAGGAGATTTGAAAAGAAGGGAACGTTGAAGGTCGATAAGGGAGAGATCACCATAGTGGACGATTATGCCCACCATCCTACGGAGATAACAGCTACCCTCAAAACCGCAAAAAGGGTTCCATGCAATGAGATATGGACCATATTCCAGCCGCATACCTATACAAGGACCAAGGCTCTCCTTAATGAGATCGCAGAGGCTCTTTGCCTTTCGGACCATGTGATCATCGCAAAGATCTATCCTGCAAGGGAAACCGACAACCTTGGCATAAGCGGTGAAGACGTGGCTTCGGCGGTCCGGAAAAACGGTACTGACTGTTATTATTTTGACACCTTTGAGGAGGCTGAAAATTTTGTTACAAAAACTCTTGTCGACAATGATCTGTTGATAACCATGGGAGCCGGAGACGTAGTAAACATCGCGGATGAGCTGCTGTCAAAACGGTAATCAACACAATCAACAAATTTTTATAAACAGAATACAGCAGTTATAAAAACCAATAATTCGAAGATATCCACTTTACCGACGTTTTCAACTTTAATGGACTTGATGGCTCCCCCCTCCGGGAGCCTATTTCATTTTAAAAACAGGTGTGCTATACTCCGCTTCGCTTGAAAGAAATAGCATTATGAAAAACAGGGTGAAGTGAAGTGAGCGGTATAGTTTTAAGGGGAAACAGATACTCTGGCAACACCATTGTGTCTAATTGTTTTATCGATGAATATATGGCTGATGCCAACGGGGCACAGCTTAAGATATATCTGTATCTGATGATGTGCATAGAGGCGGACGATCCGGTGACGGTATCCTCCATTGCCGATAAGTTCAATTATACGGAGACGGATATAATCAGGTCCCTGTTGTACTGGGCCAGAAAAGGGATCATAACTCTGGAGTTTGATGACGACAGGAATGTTTCGGGCATCATACTTAACGATCCTTCCGAGGCATGCGAGACTGAGGTCAACATACCCAGGAAGAGTGCGGACAAGAGGAGACGTCCCACATATACTGCCGGCGATCTTAACGAATTCGGATCGAGGAAGGAGATCAAGCAGCTCATATTCGTGACGGAGCAGTATCTGTCCAAGGCTCTTTCTCCCACGGATATGAAGACCATGCTCTTTATCTATGACGAGCTGGGATTCTCCACGGACCTTATAGAATTCCTTATAGAGTACTGTGTCTGCAAAAAGAAGACCTCCATGAGATACATAGAGCAGACTGCCATCAACTGGAAGGAAGCCGGGGTTACGACCGTCATAGATGCCAAGAGCCATATCAAGTCCTTCGGTAACAATGATTACTTCACGGTCCTCAAGGCCTTCGGCATAACGGACAGGAAGCCTGTGGAAAGTGAGGTGGCCTATATTGACTGCTGGAAGGATGAGTACGGATTTTCCATGGATATGATCCTGGAGGCCATATCCCGTACCATGAAGGCCATAGCCCATCCCTCCTTCTCCTACGCGGATTCCATACTTAAGCGCTGGTTTGAGAATGAGGTATTAACCATAGGAGATATAGAGAAGCTGGATGAGGCCCACGCCAGGAGGAAGGCACAGACAGTGCCCGGGAGAGCTGCATCACCTAAAGCCGTCAAGCCCCCCAATAAATTCCGTAATTTCGAAGAGAGACAGTATGACTTCGATGAGCTTGAGGAAGAATTGTTAAAAAAACGGATGTAACAGATACAGACGATGATTGAAGAGAAGGCCATATACAGAGAGATAATCAACGGGTATGAGAGGCAGCTTGCCGCGGATAAGAGGGAGCAGAGGTCCCGTATCATGCAGGTATATGAGAAAGTACCCGGATATAAGCAACTGGAGGACAGGACTGCGGATCTTTCGGCCGAGGCTGCCATACTTGCAGCCATGGGCAAGAAGGAGGAGACAGCCCCGCTTCTTCACATGTTATCGGATATCTCGGCAGAGAAGAAACAGCTTCTGAAGGATGCAGGCTATGATGATGATTTCATATCCATCAGATATATCTGCCCTGACTGCAGGGATACAGGATATATAAGCGGCAGGAAGTGCCACTGCTTTGAGCAGAAGCTCATAAACTTCTATTACAGCAGGAGCGGCATATACGAGAAGCTTAAGGAAGAGAATTTTGATACCTTTTCCTTTGATATGTTTCAGGGACCCGCACTTAACAGGATAAAGGATAACTACTTAAAGGCACGGGAGTTTACGGAGAGGTTTGCGGATGAGTACCGTAATATGCTATTCTATGGTGGCGTAGGGTGCGGTAAGACCTTTCTCTCCAACTGCATCGCCAAGGAGCTCATAGACAGGGGCGTGGCAGTCGTATATGTGAGTGCCATTGCATTCTTTGACATCCTCCTGGCACAAAGGTTCAGGAGGAGTGATACAGAGGAGAGAGTAGAGCTTCCGAAGTATCGGGCGCTGTTTGAATGCCCCTTGCTCATCATCGACGACCTCGGGACAGAGATAGAAAGTCAGGCCGTATCCTCGGAACTTTTTGATGTTCTGAACGAAAGGGATCTTAAGGCGAGATCCACCATAATCTCCACGAACCTTTCGGTTGAGGGTATCAAGGACAGATATTCGGAAAGATCCATATCACGATTACTGGGCAATTATGAGTTATGCAAGTTCGAAGGCTCTGACCTGAGGCTTATGAAACGGAGGAACCAATAGTGGCTCATACACACGATAAGCGTAACCTGGAGTCGATACCCGTAGGATCCCTGGGTGTCATCGCACTGGAAGGGTGCAGAGGACTGGCAGAGATGGTGGACGAGTATCTGCTGGGATGGAGAGAGGACAGAGAGAACGAGCATAAAAACTCCCTCGCTTTCTCCGGATATATGAGGGATTCGTATCTTCTCGATGTTTCACTCCCAAGGTTCGGATCGGGTGAAGGAAAAGGCGTTATAATGGAGTCTGTCCGCGGCATGGATCTCTTCCTTATCGTAGATGTCTGCAACTATTCTGTTACATATAACATGTTCGGGGATGTCAATCACATGTCTCCCGATGATCATTACCAGAATCTCAAGAGGATAATAGCTGCCGTTGGAGGAAAGGCAAGACGTATAACCGTCATCATGCCTTTTTTGTATGAGAGCAGGCAGCATACCAGAGCATCCAGGGAATCCCTTGACTGCGCCATAGCCCTGCAGGAGCTGGTGAACATGGGCGTGGACAATATCATAACCTTTGATGCCCACGATCCCCGTGTCCAGAATGCCATACCCTTGAACGGCTTTGAGACGATCCAGGCATCCTATCAGTTCATAAAGGGTCTGTTATCCAGAGTACATGATCTAAAGATTGAGCCGGAGCATATGATGATCGTATCTCCCGATGAAGGCGGTATGTCCAGGGCCATATACATGGCAAACGTTCTGGGACTTGATATGGGTATGTTCTACAAGAGAAGGGATTATACCCAGGTAGTGGACGGCAAGAATCCCATAGTAGCCCATGAGTTCTTAGGATCCGATGTCAAGGGCAAGGACGTGCTGGTGCTTGATGACATGATAGCATCGGGCGAGAGTGCCATAGACGTGGCAAGGGAGCTTAAGAAGAGGGAGGCAGGCAGGATATTCATAGCTGCGACCTTCGGACTTTTCTCCAAGGGATTGGAGCCTATAGAAAAGGCGGTAAAGGACGGAGTGATAACCGGAGTCCTTACTACCAATCTCATATATCAGAAGCCGGAGCTTTTCAGAAAGCCCTGGTATATTTCCTGTGACATGAGCAAATATCTGGCATATATCATAGATACCTTAAATCACGATTCCTCCATCAGCGATCTGCTGAACCCCAACCAGAGGATACAGGCGCTTGTGGCCAGGTACAAGGCCGGAGAGATAGAGGAGGAAGCATAATCCATGTCAAAGAATAAAAGTGCCCTTTACGTAGCGCAGGGAGGGATCATAGCAGCGCTTTACGTTGTGCTGACTCTTGTTGCCAATGCCTTCGGCATGGCCAACGGAGCCATACAGGTCAGGATATCCGAAGCGCTTACCATCCTGCCTGCCTTCATGCCTGCAGCCATACCGGGACTGTTCGTTGGCTGCATCATAAGCAATACCCTTACCGGTGCGATCCTGCCGGATATCATATTCGGGAGCATCGCTACTCTCATCGGAGGAGCAGGGACATATCTGCTTCGGAATAAGAATAAGTTTCTGGCTCCCGTTCCGCCTATCCTCGCCAATACCATCATAGTACCCCTGGTGCTCAAGTACGCATATCACCTGGACGGTACTCTTTGGTACATGGCTGTTACGGTATGCATCGGAGAGGTGATCTCATGCGGCATTTTAGGGATGCTGCTCTATCCTCTGATCGC
>CAMOIV010000052.1 GCA_946616305.1 uncultured Lachnospiraceae bacterium
TTTGAAAACAGGCTGATCTCCGTGATGAGCATACTGCAGAACGGACTTGGCATAACAGAGATGTATTATGTCGGAAAGGGAGGAAGGCTGCATTCTCCCATTGACGTATCCATGTCTTACGACGCCGCCGATATCGGAGACCTTGTTGAGGATGAGCTGTGGGCAGGAAGAGGGATAACGGAAATAAAGGATAGATGCCCGAAGTTATACGAGGCTCTTGAAAAGCTGAAGGTCGGATCGGCCATCATAGCTAAGATCGGTCTTAATTCCCAGACAGACGGATATCTGATCCTTGCCGGCGGCAGGGAAGACAGGATATGGCAGGAGGATGAGTGCGGAATGGTTTATTTCATAGCCAAATCCCTTGCAGCATATCTGAGACTGGGAGATGAAAGGATCCCTGACTGAAGCGGCATTATGGAAAAAAGAAATTATCAAAGAGAGCTTGATGCCGTCATAGGTGAAGAAGGAGCAAAGGGAAACAGGCCCTCACTTTTACTGCATGTATGCTGTGCTCCGTGCTCGTCGTATGTACAGGAATATCTGTCGGAGCATTTTGATATAACTCTGTTCTTTTACAATCCGAATATGGATTCAAATGAGGAATACGATCTCAGGGCATCCGAGCTTAAAAGGCTGGTCAGGGAAGCAGGCTTTCCGTCAAAGGTCATAATATGTGACTATGATCATGAGACCTTTGAGGAGATGTCAAAGGGACTTAAGGACGAGCCCGAGGGCGGCAGGAGATGTTACAGATGCTATGAGCTTCGTATGAGACAGGCAGCGGAATACGCAAAGAAAAACGGTTTCTCTTATTTCACCACCACTCTTTCGATCTCGCCGTATAAGAGGGCAGATTGGATAAATGAGATAGGGGAAAGGCTGGCTTTGGAGTACGGCGTCAGACACTTGCCGTCGGACTTCAAAAAAAGAAACGGATATAAAAGGTCCATAGAGCTTTCACGGGAATATGATCTGTACAGGCAGGATTACTGCGGATGCGAAATGTCCCGGGATGAAGCGGAGAACAGGAAGAAGGAACAGATTCAGAAGATCATAAACGGGAGATAAGGATGAAGAGATTACTGGATATCTTGAGCGAGGAATTAAAACAGGCATTTGGAGCGGCAGGATATGGTACGGACAGGATAAGCGTGACCGTATCCAACAGGCCGGATCTGTGCGAATATCAATGCAACGGAGCAATGGCTCTTGCAAAGGAGGCTCATAAGGCTCCTTACGACATAGCCATGGAGGTTGTGGAGAAGCTTGGTGGATCAAAGACCTTCTCCAAGGCTGAATGCGTTAAACCCGGGTTTATCAATCTGAATATAAGCGATGATTTCCTGGCACGATATATATCCGATGAGGCAGGAGAAGAAAAGTTCGGATACGAGGCAGGATCCGGTGAAAAGGTTGTGGTGGATTACGGCGGCCCGAATGTTGCAAAGCCGCTTCACATAGGACACTTAAGAGCTGCCATCATAGGCGAGGCAGTTAAGAGGATATCGAGATTCACCGGCAATGACACTCTCGGAGATATACATATGGGCGATTGGGGATTGCAGATGGGACTTATCATCGCCCTGATGAAGGAAGAAGGCATGGACAGGATGCCGACTCTTGAAGAACTTTCAAGGATATATCCGGAAGCGTCCGAGAGATCGAAGCAGGATGAGGCCTTTAAGGAAAAGGCCATGGATATAACAAATGAGCTGCAGCACGGCAATGAGGAATATACCGCTATATGGCGGCATATCATGGATATCTCGGTAAGTGATCTGAAAGAGAATTACAGGAGGCTGAACGTCTCCTTCGAGATATGGAAGGGTGAGTCTGATGCAGACCCGTATATCGCCCCCATGGTCAGCGATATGAAGGAGAAGGGCTTTGCACACGAATCTCAGGGAGCCTTAGTGGTGGATGTCGGTGAAGAGGGTGACAGCAAGGAGATACCGCCCTGCATGATCTTAAAGTCAGACGGTGCCGCACTGTATACCACAACGGATCTTGCAACCCTTGTGCAGAGGGAGCAGGATTACCAGCCCGACAAGGTAATATATGTGGTGGACAAAAGACAGGATCTGCACTTTGTTCAGGTTTTCAGAGCAGCTAAAAAATGCGGTATCGTTCCCGAAGAAACGGACCTTCAGTTCCTGGGCTTCGGTACTATGAACGGAAAGGACGGCAAGCCTTTCAAGACCAGATCCGGCGGTGTCATGAAGCTTCAGATGCTCATAGATGATGTTTATGACAGATGCTATGAGAGGATGAAGGAGAACGGAGCAGAAATGCCCGAGGAAGAGCTTAAGGACACAGCGGCAAAGATCGCTCTTGCTGCCATAAAGTACGGAGATCTTTCCAACGAGGCCAGAAAGGATTATGTGTTCGACATAGACAAGTTCACATCCTTTGAAGGCAATACAGGCCCGTATATCCTGTATACAATTGTAAGGATCAAATCCATCCTCAGGAAATATCAGGAGAATAACTCCGAAGCAGCTTTTGATGATATGAAGTCATATAAGATACTTCCTCCGGGGAATGATGCGGAAAAGAACCTGATGATGACCCTTGCGGGCTTTGCACCCATGATAGAGGGAGCCTGGAGGGAACTTGCACCTCACAGGATATGTGCATACATCTATCAGACAGCCAATGATTTTAATAAGTTCTATCATGAGACAAGGATAATCTCCGAGGAGGATAAGGACAGACAGCAAAGCTGGATAGCCCTGCTCATCCTGACTAAGGGAATACTTGAAACATGTATAGATCTCCTTGGATTTGAAGCGCCTGAAATGATGTGATCCGGTGGATGTTACTATGGATGATCTTGCTAAAAGCCGGTCTGAAAAAACACTTTTGATATATGTAACCGCCCTTACGGCCTTCCTCAGGACTTTCTACGTCTTTTATACGCCTCACTGGGTCAGACAGCATGATGTCATAGGATTCGGAGCCGAGGAGGGACAGGCGGCTTATATAGAGTTTTTCTATAACGGGAATTTCCTTCCCGATTTCGATCCGAGACTGAAATGGGGGTTTTTCCAACCTCCTTTGCATCATATGCTTTCTGCATTATGGATCCGTGTGCAGTGCCTTATAGGGGTCGCATATGATACAGCCTGTGAGAATGTCCAGCTTCTGACACTTTTCTACAGCTTTATGGCATTGTATCTTTCCTACAGGATACTGAAAAAACTGGGACTTTCAGGATGGCCCCTTGTGATCTCCTACACCATATCCGCCATACATCCGGGCTTCATACTGATGTCAGGCTCCGTAAACAATGATATGCTCGCCATCCTGTTCTCCATGGCCATCATATATTATGGTCTTATATGGTATGAGGATCCCTCATGGAGATATACCCTTATCCTGGCATTTCTCTTCGGACTGGGCATGATGACCAAGCTGTCCGTTGGTATGCTTGCACCTGCCGTTGGGTTTTTATTCCTTGAGAAATGGATCAAAGGCGGGAAGAAGGAATTTGCCTCGTGGCTTGGAAAGTATGCGGTATTTGCCCTGATCTCGGTACTCTTGGGACTCTGGTATCCCGTAAGGAACCTTATCAGATTCAACGTGCCCATAGGATATACCCCTGTCGTGGGAGAAGCAGTTGAACAAAGCATCCTCAGCAGGATCTTCGATGTCAGGGTCTTTATACCCTATGTTTCAAGAGTGGATCAGGGGGATGCTTTCTATGAATTCAACATATTCACCGGGATGATCAAGTATTCCCTTTTCGGAGATCAGAACTATGCATATGCAATGGCCAAGGCGGGACACTCGGGCCTGGGAGCGGTTATGATGGAGCTTTTGGGATGGATCCTCTTTGTTTCCGGTGCCATGCTGGCCCTTCTGTGTTTTTATTCCACCATCCGGGTTTTGTTCTCCGGCTCCCATATAAGCTCCGGGATCACAAGGGCATATATCGGGATCATATATGGAGTATCCATGATCATGTATATAAGCTTTATGATAAGATCCAGCTACTCGAGCTCCATGGATTTTCGGTATGTACTCTACCTTATACCGCTGGAGGCCGCAATGGGAGGCCTTTTCATGGGAAGCGGTAAACGGTGGTTCAGACTGCTTATATTTGCCTGCACGGTTGTATTCATGATATGCACGACCCTGCTTTTTATATTCCTGTCAAGAGCATAGGCGGAAGGGCTGATTTTGTGATAAAATGTAATCCGTTGCAGTAGACGGATCTGTGAGGTGACAGATGGCACGGGAAAAGAAAGAATATGAGGAGATCTATAACGCATATTCCGACAAGATAATGGGACTCATCAGGACGAAGGTGGCTAATCATGCCGATGCCGAGGACCTGCATTCGGCGGTGTTCCTCAGGATATACGAGAAGTATGATTCATTCGATCCTGCCAAGGCGTCCATCTCTACCTGGATATATACGATCACGAACAATATGATCATAGATTACTACAGGACCCGCAAGGTGCATGAGGATATAGATGATAATTTCGATCTGGCCTCCGAAAAAGACGACTTTGATGGCATACTGAAGGAGGAGATGCTGGATGAGCTGGCAGATGCACTGGAGCAGCTTGATGAGCGGAGCAGGGATGTGGTGATCATGAGATATTACCACAAGATGACGCTGAAGGAGATAGCCGTTAAAACAGGCATGTCCTACGGAAACTGCAAGATCGTCCATAACAAAGCTCTGTTGAGATTAAGAAATCTGATGACTATTTAGCCATACGTGAAGGTGGATTCGTATAAAGATACAAAGGGTGATGTAAATTGTGTCTTAAGGATCACGACATGGATTAGGAGATACGGGATCATGAAGGATAGATTAAACAGATTATTTGATTTTCAAAGAGTGGCGGATAATAGCAGACTGGCATCCATCATATCCGATACAGAGGAGAGAAACGGAATCAGGGACGGGATGGTCCGTCTGAGTGATGACGATCTGGAGTTCGTAAATGCCGCAAGCGCTATCGATCCCAGGAACGTGCGCGATCAGAAGGCAAAAGCTGAGGAAGAAGAGAGAAACCTCAAGACGCTTCTGAATAAGCTCAAGTCTTGACATCGGCTGTACTTTATATATAATGTTCATGAATTGAAAAGATATCTTCGGGGCGGGGTGAGAGTCCCCACCGGCGGTACAGTCCGCGAGCTTATCAGGCATTATGCATGATGAGCATGAGCCGGTTAGATTCCGGCACCGACAGTATTCGATGCATTGTACATCGTGAGTCTGGATGTGAGAAGATGGCTATAGTATCATACTTTTATGTCATGAAGCTCCGAAATGATTTCGGAGTTTTTTTATTGTAAGGAGGATCACCATGAATACAAGGATCAGAAAACTCACAGGTACCGCAATGCTTTCGGCAATTGCCTTTGTGTTGATGTTTATTGAATTTCCCATACCGCTTTTGATGCCGGAGTTTATCAAGATGGATTTTTCGGATCTGCCGGGCCTGATAGGAAGCTTCGCATATGGCCCTGTTGCAGGTATTGCGGTATGTCTCATCAAGAATCTCATCCACCTTATGGATACGCATACAGGCGGAGTGGGAGAGCTGTCCAATTTCCTTTTGGGAGCGGTTTTCACAGGATGTGCGGGAGTTATATACCGTAAGATACATACGAAGAAAGGCGCCCTCATCGGATCGGCTGTAGGATGCGCAGCCATGGGATTGGCTTCCCTTGTTACAAACTACTATATAGTATATCCGCTGTATTCCAAGCTTATGCCCATGGAGACCATCATAGCGGCTTATCAGATCATATTGAAGTCTGCCGATACCTTATGGAAATGCCTGCTCATATTCAATCTTCCCTTTACCATCATCAAGGGATTATGTTCGGTATTTATCGCGATGCTCATATATAAGCCTTTGAGAGGTATACTTAAGGGGGCCGAAGGATAATATCACTTATCCTTCGAGTACCTGGTGAGATCGTTGATCCAGACACCGCGGCTTACAAGGAAGAATCCTATGCCGCATTTCAGGAACTCCAACAGCTGTATACAGGTAAACAGCGGCAGGATAGCAAAAGATGTGAACCTTACCAGCAGATATAAGGCAGGGATGGATATGAGCCATACAAACAAGGAATCAAAAACGAAGGTTATCCAGGTCTTGCCGCCGGATCTCAGTGTAAAGTAAGACGAGTTCTCATATGCATACAGAGGCATGAAGATGGCTGACAGGCGGATAAGGCCCGTGGCTATCTGCCTGATGGTGTCCGAAGTATTGTATATCAAGGGGAAGTACCCGGATACGATGAACAGAGCAGCGCCGGAGACGAAGCATATGATCACGCTTAAGAAGGACAGTCTGTGAGCTTCCTCCAAAAGTCCCTTCCTGTCAAGCTTTCGTTTCCCCAGTTCATGTCCCATTATGATGGCGGTTGCTTCGCCCATGGCGATGAAGACTATGTTGAAGACGTTGTTTACCGTTGATGATATGTTCATGGCCGCTACCACATCAAGCCCCTTCAGTGAATACTGCTGGCTTAATACAGTCTGACCGCCTGCCCACAGAAATTCGTTCAAAAGTACTGGAGAGGCCTTTACCCATACTTTTTTTATCAGATCCGAAGGTACATACAGGCTGCCATACAGACCCGTAACGAAAGCATTTTTTACGGGATGTGCATGAGTCCATGCTATGACGATAAAGGCTTCAACGTATCTTGAAATGACTGTTGCAGCCGCAGCACCCACCACACCCAGGGCCGGAGCTCCCAGCTTTCCGTAGATCAGTATATAGTTTCCCACGAGATTAACAAGAACAGCTACAAGACCTGCCTTCATGGGGAGAATAGTCTCCCCTGTCTCCCTGAGGGTTCCCGCATATGACATACAAATGGCCATGGGAAGCGTGCCATAGAGCGAGACCATCAAATATGACCTTGCAGAGGACAAAGTATCGACAATACTTCCGGTTCCGCTGTCGCCCCTAAGCCAGAAGCCGATGAGTGACTCGCCCTGCAGGGATAAAATGAGTATGCCAAGCAGGGTTATAAGCACGGCGACCATCAGCTTCATACGCATGGTGTAACGTATGCCGTCGTGATCCCCTTTGCCGAAAAACTGTGCGGTAAACAGACCTATGCCTGCTGTTGCTCCGAACAGGCAAAGGGTGAAGACAAAAAACAGCTGGTTGACGATGGAGACGCCGCTCATGGCATCTGTGCCAACCCGACCCACCATGATATTATCCAGCATGTTTACGAAGTTGGTAATGCCGGTCTGTACCATGATCGGGACGGCGATAGACATTGTTTTTCTGTAGAAATCTCTTGTTCCTATAAGCTTCATGGTATCGTGTTCTCCGATGGATGATATTGTAAGCAATATGGACGATTCTTTCAACATAAGGACGGGGCATACACGGCCCGGAGCAGGGGGCTGTTCATTGACAGAGGGCTGTTTTTGCGTGAAAATAAAGTGTTATGAAGGAATTTGTATCATCATCATCTGAAGAAACCTATGACGTGGCCAGATCCATGGCTTGTAACCTCGGATCCGGCAGTATCATAGCGCTTGTCGGAGACCTTGGTGCGGGAAAGACCGTATTTGCCAAGGGGCTGGCAGCGGGGCTTGGGATTTCGGAGCATGTTACCTCACCTACCTTTACGATACTGCAGGAATATGATTCGGGAAGGATGCCCTTGTATCATTTTGATGTATACAGGATAGGGGATGTATCCGAAATGGATGAGACCGGATATGAAGACTGTTTTTACGGCGACGGAGTGTCGTTAGTGGAGTGGGCAGATATGATCGAGGACATCATGCCTCGTGAGACGATCTGGGTCAGGATAGAAAAGGATCCGCAAAAGGGATCCGATCACCGGAGGATAATAATAGAAGATGAACATTCTGGCCATTGACAGTTCCGGACTTGTGGCATCTACGGCTGTGATGTCGGACAATATCATAAAGGCAGAAGCGAATACATGTAATAAGCTGACTCATTCCGAGACGCTTATGCCCATGATCGACACGGTGATACGCTCGTCGGGGCTTGAACTTGGGGATATGGATCATATCGCCGTAGCCTGCGGCCCGGGTTCCTTTACGGGACTTCGCATAGGATGCGCAACTGCCAAGGGTCTGGCAGAGGCTATAGGAAGGACGGTCATACCGGTTAATACCATAGATGCATTGGCTATGAATATGTATGGCTTCTCCGGAAACATCGTGCCTATGATAGACGCCAGAAGAAATGAGGCATATACGGGCATATTCAGAACGGCGGATACAGGCCTTGAAACAGTGAAGGAGCAGTGTGCCATCCCTCTTGCACAGCTGATAGACATGGTGAATGAACTGGGGACGAGGACCGTCTTTTTAGGGGACGGGGCAGACAGCTTCAGGGATCAGATAGATAAGACATGCACAGTTGAGCACATATATGCCACACCGGCACAGAGACTTCAAAGAGCGGCAAGCGTTGCCTGTCTTGCTGTCATATATGCCGGGGAAGGCAGGGCAGTGGATCCGGCACTTCATGCGCCCATATACTTAAGGTCCACTCAGGCAGAGCGTGAGGGAGCGAGAGCAAAGACCGAAGCCGAAAAGGCTGCCATGGCTGCGGGACATGTGGTAAGGAAATAATGATAAGCTATGAGAGAATGGCAAATGAAGACTGTGAAGAAGTAGCCATGCTGGAGAAGGAGATTTTCGGCATGGATGCCTGGAGTGTTGACGATTTCAGGGAGTCTCTCTGCTGTGATTATGCCTTATACATGGTGGCAAAGGATGACGAGAAGGGCATAGTCATAGGATGTGCCGGGGTCAGGAATATATGCGGAGACGGTGACATCACCAATGTGTTCATACACCCCGGATACAGACAGAGGGGTATAGGAGAAAAACTGGTGTCAAACCTGATGGAGGAGGGCAGGAGCATAGGAGTCAGGAATTATACTCTGGAAACCCGTCTGTCAAACCTGCCGGCTATCAGACTGTATGAGAAATTAGGGTTCGTGTCCGAGGGTATACGCCCCGGATTTTATGAGCATCCCAAGGAGGATGCCATGATCTTCTGGAAGAGAGAGGAAGGAAATGTTTGATATCACGTTGCTTGGGACAGGGGGTATGATGCCTCTGCCATACAGATACCTGACAAGCCTCATTGCCAGATACAACGGCAGCGGGATCCTTATAGACTGCGGAGAGGCCACCCAGTGTGCATTAAAGAAAAAAGGCATATCACCCAAGAGCATAGATGCCATCCTGTTCACCCACTATCACGCTGATCACATAAGCGGACTTCCTGGGATGATGCTGTCCATGGCAAATTCCGAAAGGAAGGAACCGGTCCTTTTGGCAGGCCCCAGGGGACTTGAGAGGATAGCCAGATCCCTGCTTGTCATAGCAGCGGGACTGCCCTTCGACATAGTATTTCGTGAATATGGCGACAGGGAAGAGGGATTCGATGTTGGCAGCATGCACGTGAAGGCATTCAGAGTCAATCATAATGTGGTATGCTATGGTTACAGCATAAGCGTATCAAGAGCAGGACGTTTTAATGCCGATGAGGCAAGGAGACTTGATATTCCACTGAAGATGTGGAGCCTTCTGCAGAAGGGAGAGACCTGCACCGATCCCGAGGGAAGGGTCTTTACCCCCGACATGGTCATGGGAGAGGAAAGACGCGGACTTAAGATCACTTATACCACCGATACCAGACCTACGGACTCCATAGCAGCAAATGCCAAGGATTCCGATATCTTTATATGCGAGGGTATGTACGGTGATCCTGCAGACAGGGATAAGGCGATAGAGAAGAAGCATATGATGTTTGACGAGGCAGCGGACCTGGCGAAGAGAGCGAATGTATCGGAGTTATGGCTGACACATTACAGCCCATCTCTTACGGATCCGAGACAGTTCCTGCCTCTTGCGCGTTCCATCTTTCCGGGTACCCATGCGTCCAAGGACGGGAGATCAAAGGAGCTGAAATATGAAGAACAAGAATAATACCAGGAATACCATCATAGGTCTTACCATACTTGCGGTTGCCATACTAGGTATGTTCATAGCAGCTATAAATGTGCCTGAGAAGGAAAAGCCGGTTCAGATAACAGCAGCGACAAAGCAGCTTACTAAAAACTACGAAGAGGCTTATCCTGCCACACCCAGGACGGTCATGATCGAATACGGGGAGATCACAAAATGCTTCTATGCATCGGATACGGAAGAATCCCAGCTGCGGGATCTGTGTGCCCAGATGAGGATGCTTTTTGATGACGAGCTGGTGGCCAATCAAAGCTTTGACGATTTCTATGATTCACTAAGATCCGAGGTGGCGGTATACAAAAGCGAGGGTAAGGTGGTATCGAGCTATTCGGTATCATCCAGTACCGACGTGAAGTATGCGGATAATGAATTCGGATCCCTGGCAACTCTTTACTTCGCAGTCAATGTAAGGGAGAACGGCCAGATAAACAGGATCAGGGAGCAGTTCGTGTTAAGGAAGGACGGCGAAGGACATTGGAAGATCCTGGGCTGGGAAAGAGCGGAAGCGGAGGAATGATCACAACCGGGCAGGGAAAGAACGGGATCATCAACATCCTGGGGATAGAGAGCTCATGCGATGAGACTGCGGCATCAGTTGTCAGAAACGGCAGGGAAATGCTATCCAATGTCATAGCATCCCAGATAGATACCCATACACTATACGGAGGCGTAGTGCCGGAGATCGCCTCGAGAAAGCATATAGAGGTCATAGTTCAGGTCGTAAGAGAGGCACTTAAAGAGGCGGATGTGAGCATCAAGGATATAGATGCCATAGGTGTGACCATGGGGCCCGGCCTTGTGGGACCGCTCCTGGTGGGAGTCTCCTACGCCAAGGCGTATGCATACGGACTGGGCCTGCCACTCATAGGAGTCAATCACATAGAGGGACATATCTGTGCCAACTATATCGAGAATAAGGAGCTTGAACCTCCTTTCATGTGTCTTATAGTTTCGGGCGGCCATACTCATCTTGTGAATGTAAAAGATTACGGAGAGTACGAGATCCTGGGAAGGACCATGGATGATGCTGCAGGTGAAGCCTTTGACAAGGTGGCCAGGGCTATAGGCCTTGGATATCCCGGAGGCCCCAAGATAGACAAGGCTTCAAAAGAGGGCAACCCCGAGGCAGTCATGTTTCCGCGCAGCAGGATAGAAGGGGATGAATATGATTTTTCCTTTTCGGGGTTAAAAAGTGCCGTTCTCAACTATCTTAACTCTTGTGATATGAAGGGAGAAGAATACAAACGCGAGGACATAGCAGCATCCTTTCAGGCTGCGGTGGTGGACGTTTTATTGGACAACTCGATGCGGGCTGTGGAAAAGTACGGGGTAAAAACATTTGCCCTGGCCGGAGGGGTTGCTTCGAATACGGCTTTACGGAAAGCCTTTGAAGATGCCTGCCGGGACAGAGGGATAAAACTATACAGGCCGTCTCCGGTGCTTTGTACGGATAACGGAGCGATGATAGCGAGTGCGGCTTATTATGCGTTTTCACGCGGGAAAGTGTCATCTCTTGATCTTAATGCAAAAGCGAACCTCAGACTGGGTGAGACGGTATAACTGCAGTCTTTCGAAATAAGGGAGTATAAATGGAAGTGGTAAGAAAAAAAGCACCGGTTTTATATCTGGTGATACCGTGTTATAACGAAGAGGAGATCCTTGAGGGATCCATGGACATCCTGTCCGATAAGATAAAACGCCTCATTGATAAAGAAGTGATAGATCCTCTAAGCAAGGTTGTGTGTGTGGATGACGGTTCAAGGGATCGTACATGGGATATCATCCTTCAAGGCTCCAAAAAGGATGACGTTTTCCGGGGGCTTAAGTTCAGCAGGAACTACGGCCATCAGAATGCCATACTTGCCGGGATGCTGGAATCCAGAAGAAATGCGGACTGTGTTGTTACCATCGATGCCGATCTCCAGCAGGACATCGAAGCCCTGGATGATTTTATCGCTAAATACATGGAAGGGTGCGACGTGGTATACGGAGTGAGGAATAACAGGGATACCGACGGGGCCGCAAAAAAGCTTACCGCACTTGCCTTTTATAAACTCATGAATAACCTGGGAGCCAAGACCATACCCAACAGTGCCGATTACAGACTTCTCTCAAAGAAGGCGCTGAATACCCTGGCAGAATATCCGGAGAGCAATATGTTCCTTCGGGGACTTATACCTACCATGGGTTTTAGATCGGACATAGTCTATTTCGATGTGAAGGACAGGACCGGAGGGCAGTCCAAGTATACATTAAAGAAAATGATTAACCTTGCTCTTGACGGTATAACCTCCATGAGCATAAGACCGCTGGAACTTATAATGATAGCGGGAGGATTCTTCTGCCTGCTGGCTCTTGTGATATTTATAACAGCCATAATAGACTGGGCAAGAGGCAATGTGGTTCAGGGATGGACCACCATGGTGGCGCTGATCTGCCTTATCGGCGGGATGAATCTTATCACCACGGGAGTTGTGGGACTGTATGTGGGTAAGGCATATATAGAAGCTAAAAAACGCCCCAGATACATCATAGACATGATGATATGGGATGGAAGTGATGATACGGAGAAAGACTGATCGTTATTCCATATTTCTTATTCCTTGTTACGGGACTCCAGTATCGCCTTTGCATAGAGCATGTCATCGGGAGTCGTGATCTTGATATTATCATAACTGCTCTCTACCAGCTTTGCATCCTTATCTTCAAACATTTTCACTACCATGGTGTCGTCAGTCACCGTGATACCTGCCTGCGCCAATCTGTCCTCCTGATCCAGGAGTTTTTCATAGGCATCGGTTATAAGCTTATACGAAAAGACCTGCGGGGTCTGTACCTGCCATACCTGTTCTCTGTTGGGGGTTGAGGAGATGAACCTGTCATCATCGGCAATCTTTATGGTATCCTTCGACCTGACGGCTGCCACTGCCGCATCATACTTTATCACATAGTGCAGACATCGCTCTATGGTATATGAGGATACAAAGGGTCTTGCACCGTCATGGATGAAGACATGATCCGTATCATATGAAACGGAGGAAAGGCCCCTGGCAACCGAATGATAACGCTCCCTGCCGCCTTCCGTTATGGCAGTGACCTTGTGAAAGCCATACAGATCCACTATCTCACTTTGTATATGATCTATATATTCCTTTGAGGAAACTATGACTATCTCGTCTATGATGTCCGATGAAGAAAAGGTATTGAGCGAGTACCACAGTATCGGCTTGTGATCCAGGGTGAGAAACTGCTTGGGGGTACTGCTTCCCATCCTCCGGCCGCTCCCGCCTGCAAGTATTATGGCTGAATTTTTCATGTGATCCCCCTTTTTATTATTTCCTATATGTAATATAATCTCCAAGGTGCGCCGGCCGCAAGCATTTATTTGCGGTATGAGATAGCAAGGGTCGTGCTTTAGCCATGCTTGGCTTGGCAGGGAAACAACGATGGTTCCGGGACAGATATCAGGGGAGATGGCAGATGACAGAGTATCATGCAGATGATTACGGGATATCACTCAGACAGTGTGACAGGATAATAAACTGTCATACCAACGGGTTGCTGAACGGCATAAGTATCATGCCTAACAGCGATATCCTTGAAGAAGCCATGGAAAAGATCGCTCCCTATGAGGATAAGATAGCTTATACCGTTCATCTGAACCTAAAAGAGGGACACTGCAATGCAGATCCCGCACTTATTCCTCACCTTACGGACAGCAAGGGAATATATAATGTCTTTTTCGGGAAATATGTCATTTCTTCTTATCTGCCCTTTCGCCGCAATGTCATGAGGAAGGAACTGGCTATCGAGCTTAAGGCACAGATAGACAGGATCGCACCCTACTTTAAGGACGGAGAGATAAGGCTTGACGGCCACGGGCATTACCATATGATCCCCGTGGTGTTCGATGCTCTTTGCGATGTGATAAGAGAGAATGATCTCAACGTGACATTTATAAGAGTCCCGAGAGAGGATGTGCCGTTGTATCTGAGGCACAGAAAAGAGATAAAGGACTTCAAGGCGGTTAATTTTGTAAAGGTTGCGGTCCTTAACTATTTTGCAGGTCGGAATTTAAGGAAACATGCCGATATATTTAAAAGAGCGAAGCCGTATGATTTCATGGGAGTCATGCTCTCCGGTCATATGAGCTATGATAATGTTTCCCCGGTTTATAAAGATGCCATTGACCGGGCAAAGGCCAAGGGCAATGATATCGAGATCCTTTTCCATCCCGGATCAGTACATGAGGAAGAGGCTTGCGCCAAACTGACCGATCCGGGGGACATCTGGTTTCTGGTAGATGAGTGGAGAGAGAAGGAAGCCGATGCTCTGTTACGGCTTGAAGAATATGAGCCATGACAGGTTTTTGTACGTATAAAATAATGCGTAGAAGAATACTGGAGATTTTTCTTGACACGGTCTGCAGTATTTGCTATTATAGCGGATGCACTCCGTTTCGAGGAGAGTTTTTGGAGAGGTATCGAAGCGGTCATAACGAGGCGGTCTTGAAAACCGTTTGGCGGCAACGCCACATGGGTTCGAATCCCATCCTCTCCGCTGAGTGTGAGGACATCGTCCGAAGACTCGAGAGGATTGTGATATAGATACAATCCATACTTGGTAAGAAGAAGTGGATTGAACATTATTCAGAGACTTGGAGAAGTACCCAAGAGGCTGAAGGGACACCCCTGGAAAGGGTGCAGGTCGTGAAGAGCGGCGCGAGGGTTCAAATCCCTCCTTCTCCGTAGTCCCGATATGAGGGACTTTGGCACCTTGAAAACTGAACAGCAATGCAACCCTGAACTAAACAACAAAGACTCCAA
>CAMOIV010000053.1 GCA_946616305.1 uncultured Lachnospiraceae bacterium
ATTGCCGGAACTGTCTTTACCGATATTAATGGTTGTATTTGACGTGTTGGTGGCCTGAACATTAACACCGGTTGCTTCTGCAGCTGATGCTGATATTCCCTTTCCTACATCAATTGTGTTTGTATTATTTGCAGATGGGTGAATATATAATCCCATTGCGTTTGTAGTACCACTAGCATTAACGGCACCGCCTATATTAACGTTAGTTTCTGCATAATTCATTCCGGAGCCTAAGTCTACGCCCTTGGCGCTGCCTCCGTTCGATCGGGATATGGATGATGTAACATCACCTCCGACGGTGATATTTGTATTGTCTTGATTATTACTACTATCGTTAGATATTTTGATTCCCATCACTTCATCTGTGCCCCTGACCGTCACATTTCCTTGGTTAGTGCGAGGATTTCCAACTTTGATTTTTGCCGTTCCGCTTGCGTCAGGGGATGCCACTATTCCAATTGTTGATGCGTTTGTGCTTGCATTAGAATCGACTGTCAGATCATTACCTATGGTAACAACTGCCTCATTGACGCTTGGATCAGCGTATATTCCTTTTGTGTTAGTTCTCTCAGAGGCAACTGACAGATTATTACCTACGGAGACATCTGCATTAGTAGCACAAACACCAATCAAATTGTCATCAGACGAATTAGACCCCGTATCAGTGACTGAAAGATTATTACCTACGGAGACATCTGCATTAGTAGCATAAACACCAGCCACATTATTGGAAAAAGCATAACCGGCTGCAACCGCTACATCACCTACATGTTCGTCACTGGTAATTGGACCATCAACCTCCGCGAGCACAGGCAAATTTACTGATACTGTAAGGTAAATTGCTGAAATCAGCATCGCAATGATCTTCGTTGCTATATTTCTTATCTTATTCTGTGTATTCATATAGAACCTCCCCAGGTAAGTGATATGTATATCTAAGTTAATGCAAAACGAACGCTCCATCGGGAGCTGTTTCAACTGTTTCTGCTTTATACTCTTTGACATTATATATTACTATACTTACGGGATAAATAATAGTGGATTAAATCGATCCGGTCGATCAATGCCGGCAGGCATACGGAGAACAACAGGACGGACTGTTTGAGTCGATTTTGTTGTCAGGATCGGGATTATATCGTATAAATAAAATGGTATTTCAAAAACCCAGTCATTGACGGCTGGTTTCTTGGGTTTTGAAGGAATGGTGATCATGAAAATGAAAACATATGAATTTGGAGATCCGGACTCCGATATTGTTCTGATCCAGCCAGTCGATGATCATGACCTCGAAGGAGTGGAGGACGAGTTTGCGGCAATCATCAATAGCTGTAATATGGGTATTCGCCTGGTCTGTGTCAGGATTGATGATTGGAATAACGATCTTTCACCATGGGAAGCACCTGCAGTATTCGGTAAAGAAGGCTTCGGTGGTGGAGCATCGAAGACTCTTGATGAATTACTCGAACTGTGCGGAGACAAAAGCAGGACTTATTACATCGGTGGTTATTCACTCGCCGGGCTGTTTGCATTATGGGCTGCATATCAGACCGATGCCTTTGACGGTGTCGCGGCAGCTTCGCCTTCTATGTGGTTTCCGGGGTTTGTTGACTATATGAAAAACAACAAGCCAATAAACGATACGGTTTATCTCAGTCTTGGAAAAACAGAAGAGAAAACTCGCAACCCTGTTATGGCAACCGTGGGCGACAGGATACGCGAGGCGTATGCGTTGTTGAAAGAAGAGGGCGCCAATTGCATTCTCGAATGGAGCGAGGGCAATCATTTCAAGAATGTCGATCTGAGGACAGCGCGAGCTTTCTCGTGGTTGGTAAATAATAGTGATCTCAGAGTTTTATAATAATGTAGAAAATGACGTATCGTTTTGCGGTATTGAAATAAGACCGTAAAAGGGAGATGGATGCTATCCGACTTTATAGTTGCGCAAGGCTGCATCTGCATGTATAAATAGATATTGAAATACGGGATGCCGATCGTATGTGTCGTCGAGATCCTGACAGTATGAGATGAGGAGAGAAAAAAGATGAATTACCAGGAAGAGTCACTTAAAAAGCATGAGGAATGGAAGGGCAAGATCGAGGTCATATCCCGTGTGCCCGTAAAGGATAAGGAGGATCTGTCCCTGGCATACACACCGGGGGTGGCAGAGCCCTGCCTAAGGATAAAGGATGATACAGACAGATCCTATGATCTTACAAGAAGGCATAATATGTGCGCTGTTATAACCGATGGTTCCGCGGTGTTGGGACTTGGAGATATAGGACCGGAGGCAGGTATGCCCGTTATGGAGGGGAAGTGCGTGCTCTTCAAATCTTTCGGAGACGTGGATGCCTTCCCATTATGTGTCAAGACAAAGGATGTGGACGAATTTGTACGTACCGTTTCCCTGATATCAGGATCCTTCGGAGGCATAAACCTGGAGGATATCTCGGCCCCAAGGTGTTTCGAGATTGAAAGAAAACTTAAGGAATGTACCGATATACCCATATTTCATGATGATCAGCACGGAACTGCCGTGATCACCCTCGCAGGCCTTACGAATGCCCTCAAGGTTACAGGTAAGAATAAGGAAGATGTAAGGATCGTGATATCCGGTGCGGGAGCTGCTGCCATAGCCATCACCAAACTGCTTTTAAGTGCAGGGTTCCCTGACATCACCTTATGTGACAGAAAGGGTGCGATATATGAAGGAAGAGACGGCCTTAACTGGATAAAGGAGGAGATGGCCGGGGTAACCAACAGTGAGAAAAGATCGGGGAGTCTTGCGGATGTTATAAAGGGTGCGGATGTTTTCATCGGTGTTTCCGCCCCGGGTACCCTTACCAAAGAAATGGTTCAGACCATGAACAGTGATCCCATCATATTCGCATGTGCCAATCCTACTCCCGAGATCTTTCCGGATGAGGCCAAGGCAGGAGGAGCGAAGGTGGTTGCTACGGGAAGGAGTGATTATCCCAACCAGATAAACAATGTCCTTGCCTTTCCCGGTATCTTCAGAGGGACCTTTGATGTACGGGCGAAGGATATAAACGAAGAGATGAAGATGGCTGCCGCAAAGGCATTATCGGAGCTTGTTGATGAGGATACCCTTGATGCGGATCATATAATACCTTATGCCTTTGATCCGAAGGTGGGACCCGCGGTGGCTAAGGCTGTGGCAGAGGCTGCAAGAAGGACCGGAGTGGCCAGGATCTGATATGACCTGTAGTAAGGCCGGGATATGACCTCAAAAAGAGGTTTCCCTGACGTCGGGCGGAGTTTCAAGAGTTTCAGGCGGCAAATATATGGAATAAAACCACGGAGGAAGAGAATGAGTGGCAGGATGTTAAAAACCATCATACTTGCCATGAGCATGCTGGCAGTATGTCTTATGCTTGGCGCATGCGGGGTTGAGAGATCCGAGGATGTTGCGGATTATGATAAGATCGGCCTGATCGAGGACTATTCGAAAAAGATGGATTCCAAGCTCCTGATCTTCCCGGATTCAGTCCATGCAGCCCGCATCAGTGCCTACAGGATGTCTCTGAATCCCGGTATTCTTGATATAAAAGGATACGTGATCCTGGACTGCACCTATGACAAGGAGTATTTTGACCTGGAGGTGCAGAGGATAAAGAATATCGTAAATACCGTTGAGACCAGGGGTGGGAGTCATACAAAACAGGTCATCTATATCCCCGCAGAGTATTATTATCCCGCTTATGCAGCTATAGACGGTTATGATAATAAATACGAATATGCGCTGATAAACGAGGATAACAGGGAAGTGGTATATGTATATGTTTCCAATATAGAGCTGGGTAATTTCTACTTTGGGAAGTATCTTAAAACAGACAGAACAGTATACCAAGAGAAGAAAAAGGACGGCTTCTCAATATATGAGTAAAGGGAGGGTACAGACCCTCCTTTTCTTATTAATACTTGCAAACACATCCGGGTTTGGTGTATAAAGACAAACAGATTTTATTTTTCATGGAGGATGTAATGGCAAAGAATCTGGTGATAGTCGAGTCACCTGCAAAGGTTAAGACGATAAAGAAGTTCCTGGGAAGCAATTACCAGGTCGTGGCGTCCATGGGTCATGTGAGGGATCTTCCCAAGAGTTCTATGGGTATAGACGTGGAGAACGACTTTGAACCTAAATATATTACAATAAGAGGAAAGGGAGACCTGTTAGCTTCTCTCAGGAGAGAGGTTAAAAAGGCTGACAAGATCTATCTGGCAACAGACCCTGATCGGGAAGGAGAAGCGATCTCATGGCATCTTGAAACAGCCCTTAAGCTGCTGCCGGAGGAGACAGATAAAAAAGTCTACAGGATCACCTTTAACGAGATAACCAAAAATGCAGTAAAGAAGTCCCTGTCAGAGCCCAGAGACATAGATATGGACAGGGTTGATGCACAGCAGGCAAGAAGGGCGCTTGACCGACTTGTAGGCTATGGTATCTCACCGCTTCTCTGGGCAAAGGTTAAAAGAGGTCTTTCTGCCGGAAGGGTACAGTCTGTCGCACTGAGGATAATCTGTGACAGAGAGGACGAGATAGATGCTTTTATTCCCGAGGAATACTGGACCATAGATGCAAGCTTTGACGTAAAGGGCGAGAAGAAACCTCTGGTAGCCCATTTCTACGGCGATCAGAACGGCAGGATAGATATAAAGGATGAGAAGCAGGCTCTTGAGATAAAGAGATTCTGCGAGAAGGCATCATATAAGGTGGTGGAAGTCAAAAAGGGCGAGAGAGTCAAAAAGGCACCTCAGCCTTTTATCACCAGTACGCTGCAGCAGGAAGCCAGCAAGGCACTTAATTTCACTACGTCCAAGACAATGCGTATAGCCCAGAATCTCTATGAGGACGGGTATATCTCATATCTGCGTACCGATTCCACGAGAGTTTCAGATGAAGCAAAGAAGAGCGCCGCGGATTTCATTACCGGGAACTATGGTAAGGAGTATCTGGGGGCTGCCGATGCCGATACAAAGGAACGTTCCAATGTCCAGGATGCTCATGAGGCCATAAGACCCACGGATGTCATGAACACACCTACGGTGCTAAAGGATAAACTTGGCAGGGACCAGCTCAGACTTTATCAGCTGATATGGAAAAGGTTCATGGCTTCACGTATGGCAGCCGCTGTATACAGCACGGAAAGCGTGAAGATCTCGGCTTCCGATAAATATGTCTATACCGTAAGCGCATCCAAGATAAGCTTCCAGGGCTTTATGAGCGTATACACGGAGTCGGATGAGGAGACGGATGATAAGAATGTCATATCCGGATCCATCACGGAAAAGAGCAGCCTGACTGCATCGGATATAGACGCAAAGCAGCATTTTACACAGCCGCCTTCACACTATACGGAAGCAAGCCTTGTCCGGACCTTGGAAGAGCTTGGAATCGGCAGACCATCTACCTATGCACCTACGATCTCCACTCTTCTCGGGAGGAGATATATAGTGAAGGAGGGCAGGAACCTGTTTGTTACCGAGATGGGAAATGCTGTCAACAATATAATGAAGGAAGCCTTCCCCAGCATAGTTGACGAGAAGTTCACAGCCACACTGGAGTCTCTCCTGGATGGTGTCGAGGAGGGTAATGTCAGGTGGAAGAGCGTGATCGAGAATTTCTATCCCGATCTTCACGAGGCAGTGGAGAAGGCTAATGAGGAGATAGAGAAGGTTAAGATCGCCGACGAAGAGACTGACGTGATATGTGATTCATGCGGCCGCCACATGGTGATCAAATACGGACCTCACGGCAAGTTCCTTGCCTGTCCCGGATTCCCCGAATGCCGCAATACCATGCCTTATTACGAAAAGATCGGTGTCAAGTGTCCCAAATGCGGCAACGATATAGTGATGCGCATGTCAAAGAAGGGCCGGAGATACTACGGCTGTATGGGTTTCCCGGAGTGCGATTTCATGAGCTGGGCCAAGCCCTCCACTACCAGGTGCCCCAAGTGTTCATCGCTTATGGTGGAAAAGGGTACGAAGCTTGTCTGTACAAATGAAGAATGCGGTAATGTGATCAACACAAAGGAGTGATCTGTAAACCAAATGTGTTGAAATTGTTAACGGATTGTGTTAAAATAAATACAATCCGTGAGGGGATAGTATTTGAGTAGTATCGATCTTTTGGACAAGACCAGAAAGCTGAATGGTCTGCTTCATACGAATATCAAAGATCGCGTGGATTTTAGTGACGTATGTTCACTGCTCGGGGATGCCATGTCGGCTTCGGTATGCGTACTAAGTGCCAAAGGCAAGATACTCGGTAAGAGTGACAGGAGCCACTATCCGAATGTCTTCTCGGGGGATATCGGAAGATTCATAGATGACTCATTAAATCAAAGATTACTGAACGTACTGTCAACGGGGGAGAATATCAGCCTTTCGTCGCTGGGGATCGAGGACAAGGGCGTGCAGGAGACCGTAACACTCATAACTCCTGTGGATATCGGCGGAGACAGACTCGGTACTCTGATCCTGTTCAGGAGAAAGAGGATTTTTTCCGTCGATGATATCATATTGAGTGAGTATGCCTCTACGGTGGTGAGCCTTGAGATGTTAAGGTCGCTTAAAGAGGAGGAGGCATATGAGATCAGATCAAAGCTTGACGTAACAGACGCCATGGCTGCTCTTTCCGCAACGGAAAAGACGGCAGTGGTTAAGGTTTTTGAAGAATTAGCCGATGATAAAGGTATGATAGTCGCTTCATCGATCTCCAAGGAATCGGGCATTACGAGATCGGTCATAGTAAATGCCATAAAAAAGCTTGAAAGCGCGGGTATCATACGGTCAAGGTCGGCTGGAGTAAAGGGGACATATATAGAGGTGATCAACTCCGGGATCCTTGATGAGATCTCTAACATTGGAGAAAACTGATCCTGAAAGGGACATTCGGGATTACAGGGATGTAATTTAAAGGGATTTATGATTTCATAGATCCCTCTTTATTTTTAAACACAGCCTGTGCAGAGACTGCAATATGATAATGAAGGGTATTTGACCTCTCAAGATGCTTTCGGTATCGCACAACGGGCCGCAGCAGGTGCCGGCACATCAATATATAGTATTTTGAAAAGAGGCCGCATCTACATATTGACATTTCTGCATCAGGATTTATAATTACATAGGTATGTGTGCGATTTTGCACAGATGCCGGAAAGGATTCATATGATCAATACCGATGTCTACAATTACATCAACGTACTTGATTCTGCAGCGGATGCATCGTCTCTTCGGAACAAGACCATCGCGAATAATATCGCGAATATTTCCACGCCTCATTATAAGAGGCAGGACGTGTCCTTTGCAGCCAACCTTCAGCAGGCTCTCAAAAACTCCAGGTTCGAGACCCTTGATCAGAAGGTGGATTCCCTTAACATGCACAGGCTGAGAGGAGTGGTCTATACGGATACGGAGGCTTATTCCTACAGGCTTGACGGCAACAATGTGGATATTGACACGGAGAATGTATACATGGCCCAGAACCAGCTTACCTATCAGGGTCTTACCGAGTCGATAAACGCAGAGTTCAAGAACCTTAAGGCAGTGCTTAAGTGATCATATGGAGGATGACAGATGGGTATATTTGACAGCTTCAGTATAAATTCATCGGGTCTTACGGCGCAGAGATTCAGGATGGATGTCATCGCCGAGAATGTGGCCAATGCCAATACAACAAGGACTGCTGACGGTACTCCCTACAAGAGAAAGGTAGTGACCTTTCAGGAGAGGTCCAATCCTGTGGCATCCTTTAATTCCGTTCTTATGAACACACAGAGCAAATATAACAGATTTGTGGGAAGCGGCGTAAAGGTCGGCGGAGTATATACCGATGACCATACGGAGATGAATATGGTGTATGATCCCTCTCATCCCGATGCCGATGAGAACGGATATGTGACCTATCCCAACGTGAACATCGTTACCGAGATGACAAATCTCATCGATGCTTCAAGGGCTTATGAGGCTAATTCAACTGCATTTTCAGCCACCAAGAGCATGGCGCTCAATGGATTGAACATCGGCAAGAGCTGATGGAAGTGAGGTGACAGGATATGGATGTTTCTACGATCAGTTCATTTTTTAATATATCTTCACCTGAGATAGAGAATGCCGCTTTGAATTCATCAACGGCCAAGGTACCTACTGACAAGAGTTTCGGGACCTTCCTTGATTCAGCGGTCAATCAGCTGCAGGAAACGAACATGTATCTGCATCAGGAGGAGGAAGAGGAGATCAAATTTGCTTTGGGACTCACGGAGAATACCCACGATCTGGCCATCGCACAGCAGAAGGCAGAGACGGCGTTAACGTATACCGTGACCCTTCGCGACAAATTCCTTGAAGCCTACAAGGAAATAATGCAGATGCAGATCTGATCAGGGGTTGTATCCCGGATAGAAAGGACACGATATGGGTAATCTAGTAGAAAGACTCAGGGCTATATTCCAGAGATTCCTTGAGTGGTGGAACCGTTTCACCACAAGACAGAAAACGCTCATAGTTTCGCTTTGCGCAGGCGTTATTGTTGTTATCGCCGTAGTTGTTGCATTTATTACCCAGCCTAAGTATCAGACTTTAGTCATCAATTCCACAACAAAGGAGACAAGTGAGGTCCAGGCGCTTCTGGACGAGAACGGCATCACTTACAAGACCAGTACCGACGGATATACAGTATCCGTACTGGAGGAGCAGTATACCAACGCCGTGGTGCTCCTGGGAGCAAATGACATCCCTGCGGCGGATTTCTCCATAGATTCCGTATTTGACGGAGGCTTCTCCTCCACGGAGTCCGATAAAGCCAAGAAATATCAGGAGTTCATGGAGAATAAGTTCCAGTCGACCCTGAAGAATATGGATAATGTCAACAGGGCCATAGTCAATATAAGCGTACCGGAGAATGACGGGACTCTGCTTTCGAAGGAGAAGGAGAGCTATGCATCCGTAATGCTTGAGCTCCAGAATCCCGAGGAGATGACTGGCGAGCAGGCTGCGGACATAGCGAGATTCGTGGCTACGGAGCTGGGCAATGACACCACTGCCAATGTGGTCATCATGGACACCACCGGTAATATGCTTTATTCCGGACAGGATGAGAATTCTGCAACGGGATCGGCATCCAGCCGCCTTTCTTACAAGACACAGTATGACAATATCATCAAGGGCGAGATAAACGATGCTCTGGTGGGAGCAAAGATCTATGATAATGTCCAGGTCGTGCCCAATCTGGATCTTAACTGGGACGTTATAAAGACCACCGAACATACCTACACTCCGGCGGACGGACAGGATCAGGGTGTTCTTTCACAGGAGGATACCTACTCCCAGGTGGCTCAGAATTCCAACGGGGATATCCCCGGGACAGACACCAACGGTGAGGTGACATATGAATTCCAGGATTCTGCCAATTCCAGCACCACCACGGATGAAACCAGCAGAAGCTATCTGCCCAATGAGAAGATAACAGATACAGAGAAGACCGGAGGAGCGATAAACTACGATACTTCTTCCCTGGGTATCACGGCAATACACTATGTGATCTACAACGAGGATGACATGACAGCTTCAGGTGCTCTGGACGGGACTACTTTTGATGAGTTCAGGATAGCCAATTCCGAAAGAAGCAAGACTGAGGTCGATGAGGATGTTTATAACGTGGTAGCCATGGCAACAGGTATACCGGTTGCAAATATCCAGATAGTTGCCTATGACGAACCTGTATTCGTGCCAAGTGAGGATACGGGTGTTCCCGTTACGAACATATTCATCATAGCTTTGATCATACTGATACTGGGACTCCTTGCTTTTGTGGTCATCAGGTCCATGAGAGCAGAGAAGCAGCAGGAGGAGGAAGAGCAGGAGCTCTCTCTGGACAATCTGCTTCAGAGTACGCAGGAGAGTACGGAACTTGAGGAGATCGATTCCGAGGGTAAGAGTGAGGTTAGACTCCTTATAGAGAAATTTGTGGATGAGAATCCGGATGCGGTTGCGAATCTGCTTCGTAACTGGCTTACGGAAGAATGGGGGTAAGTTCCTTTGCCGGCTCCGACACAGCAGAATGAAATGTCTGGCGTACAAAAAGCAGCGATCCTGCTCATAGCTCTTGGACCGGAGAAGTCTGCCAAGATCTTTAAACATCTTAAGGATGAAGAGATCGAGGAGCTGACACTTGAGATAGCCAATACAAGGTCAGTGACTCCCCAGGTCAAGGAAGAGGTCATAAGCGAGTTCTATCAGATATGCCTTGCACAGCAGTATATAGCAGAGGGTGGTATCGGATATGCCAAGGAGCTTTTGGAGCAGTCCTTCGGTGCGGAGAAGGCATCAGACGTTATTTCCAAGCTGACTGCGTCACTGCAGGTAAAACCCTTCGAATTTGTCAGAAAGACAGATGCATCGCAGCTTTTGAACTTTATCCAGGATGAGCATCCCCAGACCATAGCTCTCATCCTGTCTTATCTTTCACCTGCTCAGTCTGCCCAGGTCATCGGAGCTCTGCCTCCCGACAAGCAGGCAGACGTTGCAAAGAGGATAGCGATAATGGACCGTACATCTCCGGATGTCATCAAGGAGGTGGAGAGAGTGCTTGAATCAAAGATCTCATCACTTGTAAACCAGGATTACACCATCATAGGCGGTGTGGATTCCATAGTCGAGATCCTCAATACCGTAGACAGAGGTACAGAGAAGCATATCATGGAGACTCTGGAAGTGGACGAGCCGGAGCTTGCCGACGAGATCAGAAAGAAGATGTTCGTATTCGAGGATATCCTGCTTCTGGACGACAGAGCCATACAGAGAGTGCTGCGTGATGTGGATAATTCGGATCTTTCCATGGCTCTCAAGGGTGCAAACGAGCAGGTACAGGCTGCTATATTCAAGAATATGTCTTCACGTCTTGCTGCAATGATCAAGGAGGATATGGAATTCATGGGTCCTGTCCGCATGAAGGACGTAGAGGAATCACAGCAGAAGATAGTCAACATCATAAGAAAGCTGGAGGATTCCGCAGAGATCGTTATCTCAAGAGGTGGAGGAGACGAGATCATTGTCTAATATTGTTAAGAGTTATAATTCCTCCGTCGAACAGGATGATAAATGGGTCATTGATTCCAATAACATGGTGGCGGAGAGAATAGAACTTCTCCAGAATATCCTGATGCGTTCACAAAACGAAGAAGAGGAATTCTCTGCAGACGGGTTCACCGAGGGACTCGATGCCGAGATGATAGATGCTCTCCTCGATGATCCCGATGCCGAAGGGGCAGAGGGCGAGGGCGGCGTGATAAAGGCCCCCCGGCCTCCTCAGATCGACCTTGAGGAGATACAGGCTCAGGCGGATCAGATCATTGCGGATGCAAGGGCTGAGGCAGACCAGATACTGGAGGATGCAAGGGCCCACGGGGAAGCCCAGAAGGAAGAGGTCCTAAGGCAGGCCAGAGAACAGGGGCATGAGGAAGGCTATGCTGCGGGGATGCAGGAGGTTGAAGCCATGAAGGCCGAGCTTGCAGAGAAGGAGCAGGCTCTTATGGCTGATTATGAACAGAGCATCATGGAGATCGAGCCTATGCTGGTGGAGACCATAGGCGGCGTATATGAACACATCTTCCATACGGATCTTTCCGACAGGAAGGATATCATCATGTATCTGATACAGAATGCCCTGCAGAATACAGACACCACCGCAGATCTCATGATCCACGTTTCCAAAGAAGACTATGAATACATATCCGCAAACAAGGAGGTGCTCTTTGACGGCATACCCGGAGCGGATAATACCGAGATCGTACCCGATATCACATTAAGTGCCGGAAGTGCCATGATAGATACGGGATCGGGCATATTTGACTGTTCCATAGGCACAGAGCTTGCAGGACTTCGGAAACAGCTCATGCTTTTAGCATACCACGGAGAGAATGAGGGATAATGCGTCCTGATATTGATCTTGGCAAATATGAAAGCCTTAAGGCTGATACTTATTACAAAAAGCTTGGCAAGGTTGTAAACGTGGTGGGTCTGACCATAGAGTCAGAGGGCCCCGATGCCAGGCTTGCGGACATGTGTGTCATACATCCTGCGGATCCCACTTTGGATGTTATCCATGCGGAGGTGGTGGGCTTCAAGGAGGGACATACCCTGCTGATGCCCTATGAATCAACAGACGGTATAGGCTCCGGTTCCATAGTGGAGAATCTGGAGAGGCCTCTTACGGTGACTGTATCTGATGAGCTTTTGGGTAAGACTGTGGACGGTCTTGGTATACCGTCGGACGGCTCCACTATCCAGGGTATCGAGTATCCCGTGGAGTGTGCACCTCCCGATCCTATGGAAAGAGTTATAATAAGTGAGGTGCTTCCCTTGGGAGTCAAAGCCGTGGACGGACTCCTCACCATAGGTAAAGGCCAGCGTATAGGCATATTTGCAGGATCCGGTGTGGGCAAATCAACTCTCATGGGTATGTTTGCCAGGAATACAAAGGCAGAGATCAATGTCATAGCTCTTATAGGAGAGCGAGGCCGTGAGGTCAGGGAGTTCGTGGAAAGAGACCTGGGTCCCGAGGGCATGAAAAGATCCGTTGTTGTTGTGGCGACATCGGATAAACCGGCTCTTGAGAGAAACAAGGCGGCAAAGACGGCTACTGCCATAGCGGAATATTTCAGGGATCAGGGCAAGGATGTGCTGCTTATGATGGATTCCCTGACACGTTTTTCCATGGCTCAGCGAGAGATAGGATTGGCTTCCGGTGAGCCTCCCGTGACCAGAGGATATCCGCCCTCCATATATTCGGAGATGCCCAAGCTTTTGGAAAGAGCAGGTAACGGCGCAAAGGGCTCCATAACCGGTCTGTATACGGTCCTGGTTGACGGTGACGATTTCAACGAGCCCATAACCGATACGGCAAGATCCATACTGGACGGACATATAGTACTGAACAGAAAGCTGGCACAGCTGAACCATTATCCGGCTATAGATGTGCTTATGAGCATATCAAGGTGTATGAGCCAGGTGGCTACTAAGGAGCATAAGGCGGTAGCAGGAAAACTCAAGAATGTTATGGCGACCTATAACGAAGCCGAGGACCTTATCAACATCGGTGCATATAAGGCAGGCTCGAATCCTAAGATCGATTATGCCATACAGAAGATAGATCAGGTAAACGATTATCTCCTGCAGAGTACTGATTCCAAGTTCGGCTTTGACGAGGAAGTCTCGCTTTTAGAGGATATCTTCAAGGAGTAAGCTTTGGCAAAATTCGTCTACAGGATGCAGAATATCCTTAATCTAAACCAGAAACTGGAGGATCAGGCCAAGATCGAATATGCGACCCAGCAGGCTGTCCTTAATGAAGAAGAGGAAAAGGAAGAGAGACTTAGGGAACGCAGAGCCGGATATATGGACGAGGCCCGCAGGATGAGGGGTGAAGCTCTAAATGTGCGGGACATGATAGCAAATGCCAGGGCCATAGACATCATGGGAGATATGATCGAGGACCAGCATAAGGTGGTAGAGAAGGAAGAGGTTAGGCTGGAGGAGAAGAGAAGCGCCCTCGAGCTTGCCATCCAGGATCGCAAAACTCAGGAAAAGCTTAAGGAGAATGCCTTTGATGAGTTCAAGGCAGAGCTTGCCGCAGAGGAAATGAAAGAGATAGATCAGCTTACAAGCTATACATACGGTTCAAAGAAACAGGATAAATAGATTTTCAAATGGCAGAGAATGAATTAGCGACAACTGAAGCAAAGACTCCGGAGGAGAGAAAAGCCGAAAAGCTTAAGATCAAGGAGGAGAAGAAGGCCCTAAAGGCTCAGGCCAAGGAGCTTAAGAAGCAAAGGAAGGCTCTGGAAGCTGAGGAGGCGGATGCCGATGATGAAGGCGGTGCTTTTTCCGTCATCATCGTTACCATCGTCATAATCCTGATATGGCTTGCCATCCTTGCGCTTTTGATAAAGCTTGATGTGGGAGGCTTCGGATCCAATGTCTTAGGCCCGGTGCTTAAGAATGTACCTGTGGTAAACAAGATCCTGCCCGACAGCGTGGTAGTGGAAACATCCGAGACGGTATCCGGAGACAATGTCATCGACGGCGGATACAAGGATCTTGAGGAAGCAGTCAACAGGATCAAGATCCTGGAGAATGAGCTTGCCGAGATGAAGCAGGACAATGAGGCAGCTACCGAGACCATAGATGAGCTGACTCAGGAGATAGCTAGGCTTCGGACATATGAGGATAATCAGATCGAATTCGAGAAGATAAAGGATGAGTTCGACAATGAGGTCGTATTCAACGATAATGCACCGGATATCTCCGAATATCAGAAGTACTATGAGCAGATAGATCCTACAAATGCTGAAATACTGTACAAGGAAGTGGTACAGAAGGAGCAGTATGACGCAAAGATCAAGGATTATGCGAAGGCTTATTCCTCCATGAAGGCCAAGGATGCGGCTGTTATATTCAACAGCGATCCCTTGCGCAGCGATCTGCCCCTTGCCGCAAAGATCTTAGGTACCATGAGTGCGGATGCCAGAGGAAGTATTCTTGCCGAGATAGGTAAGCTTGATGATGAGCTTGCGGGTAATATCACGGAGATCATGGATCCCGATGATGAGTAAAACGTGCCTGAGTTCTTCGTTGTGGCGAAAATATGCTTTATTACAAGTATTGTGATCTGCAAGGCGGGAAGAAGATATTTTCTGCTTGAAGTTTTTTCTCGGCTATGTGACTAGGAAAGTGCATTCAGGTAT
>CAMOIV010000054.1 GCA_946616305.1 uncultured Lachnospiraceae bacterium
GCTTGCTCTATGGCTTCTTGGGGCAAGGCCGCAAGAAGTCATACGTTATTACTATCGTGCTTATAAACAAGTAGTTTGATAACAAGAGATCAACAGGAGGGAAAGGTGGCTGACGAAAAAAGGTTTGCGGTGCTGATAGACATCGAAAACATAGCACCGAAATACATTGAACTCATCATGAACGAAGCCAGCAATTACGGCAATATCACCATCAAGAGAGCATACGGGGACTGGACCAGGCAGAGCTCTTCCACATGGAGAGGAAAACTGCTGGATTATTCCATAATACCCATGCAGCAGTTTAACAACACCTTCGGCAAAAATTCATCCGATTCCGCGTTGATAATCGATGCCATGAATATCCTCTACAGAAATAATGTGGACGGATTTATCCTGGTTTCAAGCGACTCGGATTTTACAAGACTTGCAGCGACTCTTAAGGAGGAGGGCAAGGTTGTAGTGGGCATGGGCGAATCCAAGACCCCCGTGGCCTTAAGAAACGCCTGCGACTATTTCAAGGTGCTGGATCTGCTCTACAACGAAGAGAACAAGAACAGCAAGAACAAATCAAAACAGAAGAAAAAGACCACAAAGCAGAAGCAGAAGAAGGACGATATGTCGGAGGAGACGGATACGCTTGAGGTCGAGAGGGATCTGGATACCATAGAGAGCGCCATCATCTCCATAATAGAAGCCAGCGGAGATGAGGACAAGGGAATGTATATAGGTACATTGGGCAATTCCCTTATACGCCGTTATCCCGACTTCGATACCAGAAACTATGGCGCAAGCAAGCTTTCCAAGTTCCTGGAGCAGTTTGACAGCCTGCAGCTGTCCAAGGACGGAGATTCCACCTACGTCAAGCTCGTATGAAGATACTGTATGAGGATGATGCAGTCATAGTAGTGGTGAAGGAAGCCGGTGTGGCAGTCCAGAGTGCAAATATCGGCAGGATGGATCTGGTATCCGAATTACGGAACCATATCCACAGCCCTTATATAGGAGTTGTCCACAGACTGGATCAGCCGGTAGAGGGGATAATGGTCTTTGCAAAGACCAGTGTGGCCGCTGCAGAACTCTCGGAGCAGGTAAGGGATCATCTCCTTAATAAGAGATATGACGCCCTTGTGACCCTTGAAGGTGAGGATATACCGGTAAAGGGGACATTGCGGGATCATGTGATATTTGATCGGAGGAATAACAGATCCTTTGTGACGGAGGCGTCGGCTCCGGGTGCAAAGGAGGCACTTCTTGATTACGAGATAAAGGAGATCCTCCGGGGGCATGAGAATAGAGGAGCACATGTGGAGATAGATCTGCACACAGGAAGACATCATCAGATCCGACTGCAGCTGTCCCATGCGAAGATGCCCATAATAGGTGACAGAAAATACAATGACGCTAAGAAACCTCGCAACGGCGGTCTGTGCCTTGCAGCGAGCGGTCTTGTATTTATTCATCCCGGCAGCCATACCCGGATGGAATATCATACAGAACCCGGATTCTTAAATAAAAAGGAGACCATAATTGCAGACTTATGATTGGGTCGCGGGATTGACCGAGACCGAGATGAAACGGTTGTATATCCTGACAATGAGGGCTACCATCCAGCCCAAAGCCATGTTCTTCAATGTGGCAGAGGGCTATGTCACACCATTGGAGCCCGAGCCTTACTCCATAGTCAGACTTAAATTCAGGACTGTGAAGAACAATGCATCTCACGTATTCCTGTGCCAAAACGGTGAAAGGATATTGATGGAGAAGTCCTTTACAAAGGGCGTATTCGATTTTTACGAAACAGAGATCGAGCTGGACAATGTGGCGGTGCGTTTCCACTTTTACATCGAAAGCGGTCGAACCCATGTATTCTATGACAGGAGAGGGGCTGTAAGGAGCGAGGAGGAATTCTACGATTTCAGACTGATCCCGGGCTTCAAGGAGCCGGACTGGGCCAAGGGCTGTGTGATGTATCAGATATACACGGACCGTTTCAGAAACGGGGATCCGACAAATGACGTTCTGGACGGGGAGTATTATTACATAAACGGTCAGACGAAAAAGGCCGAGAGCTGGGATGAGCTCCCCTACAATATGGACGTTGGACATTTTTACGGAGGAGATCTGGCAGGAGTGATGGAGAAGCTGCCTTATCTTAAGGATCTGGGAGTAGAGTGTATCTATTTCAATCCTCTTTTCGTGTCTCCCTCAAATCACAGATATGACATCCAGGATTATGATTATATAGATCCTCATATCGGAAAGATCGTATCCGATCACGGTGAGCTTCTGGCCGAAGGAGACGTGGATAATAAGAAAGCCACCAGGTATATCAACAGAGTAACAAATAAAGCCAATCTGGAGGCGTCCAATGAGCTCTTTGCCACCCTTGTGAGCAAGTGCCACTCCATGGGTATCAGAGTCATAATCGACGGTGTGTTCAATCATTGCGGATCCTTCAACAAATGGCTGGACAAGGAGAGGATCTATGAGGGTCAGGAGGGATATAAGGACGGAGCATATATTTCAAAGGAAAGCCCATACCATTCTTTCTTCAGATTCCATAATGACTCCGATCTGGAGTGGCCTTATAATCATACCTACGACGGATGGTGGGGACATGACACCCTTCCGAAGCTGAACTACGAGGATTCTCCCATGCTTCAGGATTACATCCTGAGGATAGCCGCAAAATGGGTTTCTCCGCCTTATAACTGTGACGGCTGGAGACTTGACGTGGCGGCGGATCTGGGCCATTCGGAGGGCTTCAATCATGAATTCTGGAAGAAGTTCAGGAGAGCCGTGAAGCAGGCAAACCCCGATGCCATCATCCTGGCTGAGCACTATGGAGAGCCTACGTCATGGCTTCAGGGAGACGAATGGGATTCCGTCATGAACTATGATGCCTTCATGGAGCCCGTCACCTGGTTCCTGACCGGAGAAGAGAAGCATTCGGATGATTTCAGGAGCAATATGCTTGGAAACACGGATGCATTCTGGGGTGCCATGGATCATGCATATATGTTCTTTGCGGAGCCTTCCATAGGGGTGGCCATGAACGAGCTTTCAAATCATGACCACAGCCGCTTCCTGACAAGGACAAACCATATGCCAGGAAGGGCATCAAGCCTGGGAGCGGACGCAGCCTCCAGGAATATCGACAAGAGCGTTTTCAGGGAAGCAGTCCTTATACAGTTTACCTGGCCCGGAAATCCTACCATATATTACGGCGATGAGGCCGGGGTGGTGGGCTTTACGGATCCCGATAACAGACGTACATATCCCTGGGGTCACGAGGATCACGAGCTTATAAACTATCATAAGGAGCTCATAAGGATACATAAGACTCACAGGGAATTAAGAACCGGCTCCGTTATGAAGCTCGTAAGCGACTACGCATTTCTCTCATATGCACGCTTCACCATGAAGGGCGTATCGGTCATAGCCGTCAATAATACGGATCATTATGTGGATAAGGCCCTGTCAGTATGGGAAACGGGTCTTCCCAGATCCTGCAAGGTCACAAGACTGATAGAGACTTATCAGACCGGATATACCACACAGCCAAAAGAAGTGGACGTGGTGGCAGGAAGACTTCATGTGGAGCTTGGCCCCCACAGTGCGGTGATCCTTCGGGGAGAGATCCCGGACTGATATGATATCGCATCATCTGCATCATCAGCAGCGGGCAGTTGATATTGCCCAAAGCATGAAATTATGATATAGTTTGGCTTGCGCCGGTGTGGCGGAACTGGCAGACGCCCGGGACTTAAAATCCCGTGGGTAGTAATACCCGTACCGGTTCGATTCCGGTTACCGGCACGAAAAAGGTTCCCGGGCTTTATGCCCGGGAACCTTTTGTATTGTCTTATTTCACTCTTATTTGAAGAATCCTGTTTCATCCGAAAGAGTAGTTGATACATCCCTGAGGGACTGAGCGCTGTCTGAAAGGGATGATACCGTAGCGGAAAGCTCCTCCATGGAAGCGCCTGTCTCCTGACTGGAGGCGGCATTCTCTTCGGAGATGGCTGACAGTGAACTCATCACCTCTACAACTACGTCCTTGGCAGCTACGCAGGCATCCGCATTTGAAGCGATCCTGTTCACACCTTCGGATGTGACGGCTATATCGTCGATCATCTTGTTTACGCTGGAGAAGGTAGACTCGATGACTTCCTGCTGTCTTTCGTTATTCTTCTGAACATTGGATGCCATGCTGACGGCAGCCTGTGATTCACTGAGAAGGGCATCCATCTCTGCTCTGATCTTGTCTGCGGATTCATTGGAATCAAGAGCAAGCTTTCCGATCTCTTCTGCAACTACCGCAAATCCACGGCCCGCTTCTCCGGCTCTTGCAGCCTCTATGGAAGCATTAAGAGAGAGCAGATTGGTCTGTGATGCGATGCTGGAGATGGACTCTACCATGTCATTGATACGGCCTACTGCATCACTGGTGGCACTTATCTTCTCGGAGATATCATTGATGGCCTGGTTCATGTTCTCGGAGCTCTTACGAAGCTCTGTCAGGCTGTTGGCAGAATCTGAAGAAGCAACCTGCATCCTCTCTGTGATATCCGAAAGCTCCCTTGTGGAGGTCTGGACATTGGCAACGGCCTCTTCGATCTTTTCCATGTTGACGGTAGCATTCTGTATCTCCTGAGCCTGCTGGGTAGCACCTGTAGCGATCTCCTGTACCGCACGGGATACGCTCTCGGTGTTGGAGGATATCCTTGCGGACATCTGAGCCAGCTCATCGGAAGCGAAATTCACATTCCCTGCGCCCTGTGAGATATCTCCGACTATGGTCCGGAGCTTGTCAACAACTCCGTTGGTGTCTCTTATGATGGCACCAAATTCATCGTTTCTGTTATCATATCCGCTTATTTTCTTGAAGGTACCTTCCTTCAGGTTTGACAGGGAATCTCCCACATCGGCAAGAGGAGCTGTTATGAACTTTGCAAAGATGAGGGCGACAGCCACTCCGGCTACGATCAGCAGTACGCCAACCAGTACCTGAAGAAGAATGGTCCTGTACAGAGATGCAAGAGCGATCTCCTTGACACGGCAGGAAGCTACAACCCACTCACTGTCTTCAAGCTTGTTCCAGGAGATGATCCAGGTATCACCCATGAAATCGGATACGTACTGTCCGCTGGTCTTGTCTCCTCTGGAATCCGTATAGAAAGGATTACCCTCCTGAGTCTCGGGATTTTCAGTATCCACTTCTCTGAGGGAATGGGCAACAACGGTTCCGGTTCTGTCAACTATGACTATCTCCTGACGATCCTGCGTGACATCACTGGCCAGAAGATCATGCAGCACGCTGACATCATAGTTTCTCTGAACGATACCCAGGAACTGTGTCCTGTCGATATTGAATACGGGTACGGAGAATGTGATGATAGCCGAGCCGGTCGACTTGGAAACTATCATATCGGAAATATACTGATCCGCGCCTGACGCAGGAACCTGGAAATATTCACGATCGGCAACGTTAACGGTCTTTCCGATGGTCCTTAAGCGCTGCTCGCCGTCTGCACCGGAGAGTGCTGTGGCATTTCCGTCGTTTTGATTGGCGTCTATCTGCAGCATCTGTCTCATGAGGTCTTCTTCTACTGCTTCCCCGGTCATGCTTCCCTCAAGATATGCGATGGTCTCGGGAGATGCGGCAAAGGCCTTAAGAGCTTCAAGATTGGAACTGTAGATGGTATCCAGCTGATCGGTGACCAGCTGAGCCTGGGCGATATTGACCTCATTGGCGTTATCGGTTCCCTGTTTGAAGGAAATGATCGTACTGATGATCGTTAAGGCTGCCACCGGTATGACCACAAGGGCCGCCAGGATAAGGATCAGCTTAGTCTTGATACTGCTTGTAAGTTTCATTGATATACCCTCTCTTTCATTGTTAGATATTGCCTGCGTATCCGTGCCATGTCCGGGCGATGTCCATCGTTCCAAGCGGATGGGCCGACCACGCTTTTTTCGGGAAAGTCACACGGCAAAGATAACATGAATATATTACCACAATATGGAAATTTCTGCTGAAAAAAAACTATGCCCTTAAGGTTTATTGTTATACCGGATTTTACATGTTCGTATGGTATTATTCTCCGGATGAGATTATAATCCTCTCATTGGGAACAAAACATGGTATAGCATCACCATAAACACCGGTGGGATGGGATATCCCCGGAGGTTCTTTACGGAGAAGATATATATATGAAAAGCCACGTGACCGATATGACCAAGGGGAGTCCGGCAAAGCATCTCCTGCTGTTTTCTCTCCCTGCTCTCGTAGGTAATATATTTCAGCAGATATACAATCTGGCAGATTCCATCATAGTGGGAAGGTTTGTGGGATCAAATGCCTTTGCGGCAATAGGTGCGACAACATCCATAACCTTTCTTTTCTTTGCTCTGTGCAACGGCATAGGCGGAGGGGGAGGCATCGTGGTCTCCCAGTATTACGGAGCCAGAGATGGGGATAATGTCAGGAAATGCATTATCAATACAGGAGCCATAATGCTCATAGTCCCTGTTCTGTTCGGTCTTATGGGCTTCATACTGGCACCGGGGATCTTAGGGATGCTGGGGACACCGGATCAGATAATAAAAGATGCGGTATCATATACCAGATACATGAGCGCAGGCCTTGTTTTTGTTTCCCTGTACAATTATCTTTCAGCCATGTTAAGGGCTCTCGGAGATGCCAGGACCCCTCTGTATTTTCTTGTGATATCCACACTCCTCAATATCTTCCTGGATATCATATTCGTATGTATTTTTCACAGGGGCATAACCGGGGCGGCACTGGCGACCATCATATCCCAGCTGATATCCGTTATACTTTGCGCCATACACGCATATAAGACCAACCCATACTTCAGGTTTTACAAAAAGGATTTTCGGCTGACGGCGAACATGTCATATAAGATCATCCGTCTGGGAGTTCCCATGTCATTGCAGTTTGGGCTTATAGCCATTTCATCCATGGCAGTCCAGCGGATCGTAAATTCCTACGGAACCGTGGTTGTGGCAGCATTTACCGCTACTAACAGGATAGAGCAGCTCATACATCAGCCCTATACCACACTGGGAGTATCCCTTGCCACCTTTACAGGGCAGAATTATGGTGCCAGAAGGAATGACCGGGTATACGCAGGATACAGATCGGGGATGATAATAATGCTCATACTGACAGCGGTGCTCATATTCATGATGCAGTTCTTCGGACGCGCCATGATCAGTATGTTTGTGACCGATACCGAGGTCATTTCCATGGGAGCAAAGGGCCTTAAGATAACAAGCCTCTTTTACCCGGTCCTTGGTGTCATATATGTTGTCCGCGGAGTTCTGACCGGAGCAGGAGATGCTATATTTGCTCTGCTCAACGGTATCATAGAAGTGATCGGCAGATTTACCATACCTTTGCTCATGACATCCTACATGGGATTCGGAGCAATGGGCATATGGCTGTCGGCAGGTGTGGTCTGGGCCTTAAGCGCTGTGACCGCCTGGATCAGATACATACAATACAGCAGGAAACATATAAAGCTGAACGATATCTCCGCCGAAGGGGCATGATGGGACAAAACCCGGGGTCCGGGCAGTGATCTTAAAGATCATCTCCCTGACGGTTCTGCCGATGCCTGATCCGGCAGCGGGATCTGGACCAGGATGATGGCTGTAAACATGATGATGCAGCCGATAAGCTCCCGGAGGCTCATCCTCTCCTGCAGGAGCAGGGCACCGGTAATGGCTGCAAAGACGGATTCCATGCTCATGAGCAGGGAGGCCGTTGTCGGATCTGTAAATTTCTGGGCCGTTATCTGGAGAGTGTAGCCTATCCCTCCCGATACGATACCGCAATATGCGATGGGAATAAGAGCTGACAGTATCTTACCCATGTCAGGCTCTTCAAAGATCACTGCGGCAACAGCAGAGAGTACAGAGGCAGTCAGAAACTGTATCGCTGATATGCATACGGGATTACCGAGTCTGCCGAAATGATCACAGCAAAGTATGTGAAAGCTGAAAAAGAAGGCACACAGACATACCAGTGTATCGCCCTTCGTCAGGGAAAACCCTTCCTTCAGGCAGAGAAGATACATACCGGCTACACCCAAAAGCACCGAGATCCATATGATCCATGTGTTCTTACGTCCAAGGAAAATAACTCCTATAACAGGCACGAACAGGATATACATGGCGGTAAGGAATCCTGCCTTGCCGGCGGAGGTATAGACCAGACCCATCTGCTGCAATATGCTGGCAATACCCAAAAAGGATCCGCAGCATATACCCCCTGCCACAGTCAGCCTGCCATATCTTTTTTTCTCTGCAGCCTGGTCCGGGGAGGAGGAGCTGCTGCCCTTTTGCAAATAGTAATAAGCCAGAGGCGCGACCACGATAAAGGATAAAGCCATTCTGGCGGCATTAAAGGTTACAGGCTCAATGCTTTCCATACCCACACGCTGAAAAACAAAGGCGCTGCCCCAGATGAAAGCCGTTAAAAGTAACAGGCCGTTTCCCAAAGCTCTTTTATTCTTCATGACACCGGAATCATCACGTTTCCTGCCATTTTCCTGCTATCCTGCGGGCAACATAGACTCCGCTTGCAGAGGCATGGGAGAGGGAATGAGTCACGCCGCTTCCGTCACCGATGATATACAGTCCCGGATAGGAGGTTTCCAGATGTTCATTAACACCAACCTCCATGTTGTAGAACTTGACCTCCACACCGTACAGAAGGGTATCATCATTGGCAGTGCCGGGAGCGATCTTATCCAAAGCACATATCATCTCGATGATGCCGTCCAGGATACGCTTTGGCAGCACCAGACTCAGATCTCCGGGAGTTGCATTAAGGGTAGGAGTCACCATTCCCTCGGCGATGCGCTTCTCGTTACTGCGGCGTCCCCTTATGAGATCACCGAAACGCTGCACTATCACGCCGCCACCCAGCATATTTGAAAGCCTTGCTATACTTTCTCCGTATCCGTTTGAATCCTTGAAAGGCTCCGAAAAATGCTTGGCCACCAGCAGAGCAAAGTTTGTATTCTCTGTCTGTTTGTCCTTACTTTCATAGCTGTGCCCGTTGACGGTTATTATCCCGTTTGTATTCTCCGTGACAACTATGCCGTGGGGATTCATACAGAAGGTCCGGACACTGTCCTCGAACTTCTCGGTCCGATAGACGATCTTACTTTCATACAGTTCATCCGTAAGATGGGAAAAGATCACGGCCGGGAGCTCCACCCGTACTCCCAGGTCAACCCTGTTGCTCTTGGCAGGGATAGAAAGGCTTTCGCAGACGCTTTCCATCCATTTGCTCCCGCTTCGTCCCACGGATATGATGCATCGGCTGCAGCTTTTTTCGCCTCCATCATATATAACACGGTAACCCCCTTCTGTAACCTCCACCTTTTCCACCGGTGTCAGGAAATAAAAATCCACGGAGTCCTTCAGATAGGAATACAGATTCTCCAGAACTATGTAATTGATATCGGTGCCCAGATGCCTTACGGAAGCGTCCAGAAGCTTCAGCTTGTTCTGCATGCAGATCTTTTTAAGCTGTGTGCCGGCAGTGGAGTACAGTCTGGTCCCTTCTCCTCCGTTTTCCACATTGATCCTGTCTACATATTCCATAAGCTCGATGGCTTCTTTTTTTCCGATATGCTCAAACAGGGTTCCGCCGAAATCATTGGTGATATTGTATTTGCCGTCGGAAAACGCTCCCGCACCTCCGAAGCCGCTCATAATGGAGCAGGACTTGCACTTGACGCAGGATCTGACCTTTACACCGTCAATGGGGCAATGCCGGTTTTTCAACTCCTGACCGGAATCAAAGATGGCTATCCTTATTCCCGGACAGGTCTTTTTTAATTCATATGCCGAGTATATCCCGCCGGGACCGGCACCTATAATGATCACATCATAATCCATAATCAGCCCTCCAAAAAAACCGCATGATCGCGTGTCCCTGCATGCAATAAAAACACATATACCATGATAACACAATAAGCTTCCCGCAGTTTACCGCCGGGTTCTTATTTCCCCCTTTTTTCTGTCGGTAATGTCAACGAACATTCCTACGTATGAGAGAGGAACGCCGTTCTCCCGGCGCAAAAGCCTGCCGATGGCGTGGAACCATCTCCAATCTCCGCTCTTGACCTTAAGACGATACTCCACATCATAGTTCTTCTGCCCGGAGTAGTCATTTATGGTATCATTGAACTCCTTCAGTACCATATCCTTATCATCGGGATGAAGCAGATCGGACCAGGACTCAAGCTTGTTGGGGAAGTCATTCTCGTCCTTATAACCTATCATCTCTCTGAACTCGGGGCTCCAATTAACCGAACTCATGACGCCGTCTTCGTCAAATTCCATACCCCACATGCCCGAGCCCAAAGCCTCGTGCATTACACGTATGGTAGCTTCCTTGTGGGCCGCGATACGCCTCTCATTGGTATCCTTGAGTTTTGCCTTATTTGAGTACATCTTCTGATCCGCAAGACGCATGGCATCATGGATATCATGAGCTGCCTCATCCACCATCTCATAACCGAAAGCACATACATATCTGGTCTCGGACAGGTTTCTATCGCCTTTCCTTCCGATACCGTTTTATCATCCGTCCAAAGAACAGTATACTCTATGTAAATAAACATGTTAAGGCTGATGTGGCCTGATATGCCACACATGATCTCCACGGTCACGGCCTGCATTACATAAACATGCGGCGGCACATTTCCCGGGCGGATTCTTTACATATGATGTAGCTGTTGATGAGAGGCGTGCTGAAATCCAGAAGCGGTATCTCGCGAAGCTCTCCACGCTCTATGTATGGTCTTGCCATGTCCTTTGGCAGGAAGGTGTACGTGTCCTGATGAAGCAAAAAGGGTACTATCTTCATACAGTCGTCGATCTCCAGTTCAAACTGGTGAAACCTGGGAAAAAGCTTTCGGATGTACTGTCCCACCTCCTGGAGGGCAAAGTTGCACATGAGGTAGTTCACCCCCACCAGCTGCTGCTCGGTAATGCCATCCCTAAACTGCTCATTACGGGCATCCGTCACCAGAACCAGAGCATCCGTCTTATAAAGCTCTGAGTGATATCCGGACTTGCCAAGAGGCAGATAGGTGAACACCACATCCAGCATATCTGCCTGCAGCTGCTCCAGCAGATGGTTTGTGACTCCTATGGATATGCGCAGAGAATCCCTTGGGTGTTCCTGCCTGTACTTCAGGATCTGCAAGGCCAGATGTCCCTCATATATCGAGTCTGCACTGCCGATGCGCAGATGATTGTCAAAGCGTTTTGCCGAGGTGATCTCCGCAAGAGAAGACTCCGTCAGTTCCATGACATTTTCGGCATAGATGCGGAACTTCCCGCCTTCAGTGGTCAGCTCAACCTTGCGGCTCGTCCGGTCAAAAAGACTTACCCCCAGTTCCTTCTCAAGCTCAGCGATCCGGTTCGTCACAGTGGACTGAGCCACGAAGAGCTCCCTTGCCGCACGGGTATAATTCTTTGTATTTGCGAGAACCAGAAAGGTCCTCAAATCCTCCATATCCATAACAGCCCTCCAATTTATTCGATAATCGAATAATTACTATCTATTTTATTCGTTTTACAAATAATGTAGCAGGTGCATATACTGTTTGCAACCTCGAAAATGAAAGGAGCAGTCCGATGCAGGATATCACTTTGAGCAATAAAACCTTCAAACTTGAGCAGGATCCTTATATATATCAACTGCAGGATGTTGCAGAGCCCGAGCTTTTCAGGGAGATCTACCCTTACACCGAAACACCCAAGATCCCCTTCAACTATCGCCGGGTACCGGAGAACATGCCCCGTGATATCTTCATTACCGACACATCCTTCCGCGACGGTCAGCAATCCCGTGCTCCATACACCACCGAGCAGATGGTGCACATATACAAGCTCCTCCACAAGCTTGGCGGACCAAACGGCATGATCCGTCAGACAGAGTTCTTCGTTTATTCGGATAAAGACCGTAAGGCAGCGGAGCGCTGTCTGGAACTTGGGTATGATTTCCCTGAGATCACCACCTGGATCCGCGCATCAAAGAAGGACTTCGAACTGGCAAGATCCATCGGTATCAAGGAGACCGGGATCCTGGTCAGCTGTTCCGATTATCATATATTCAGAAAAATGGGACTGACCCGCCGCCAGGCTATGGACAAATACCTTGGCATCGTTTCAGAATGCATAGAAGCTGGACTCCGCCCGAGATGCCATTTCGAGGACATCACCAGAGCTGACTTCTACGGTTTTGTGGTACCCTTTGCCAATAAACTCATGGAGCTCTCACACGAGAGCGGCATACCGGTAAAGATCCGTGCATGTGATACCATGGGCTATGGTGTTCCTTATCCCGGAGCAGCACTTCCCCGCAGCGTGTCCGGGATCATATACGGTCTACAGCATCATGCGGATGTGCCCTCGGAAATGCTGGAATGGCACGGACATAACGATTTCTATAAGGGAGTTGTCAATGCCGCAACGGCCTGGATGTACGGTGCTGCCGCCGTGAACTGTTCCCTCCTTGGGATAGGTGAGAGAACAGGCAATATACCGCTTGAGGCTATGGTCTTTGAATACGCATCGCTGCGCGGCACCCTAAACGGTATGGATACCAGGGCTATCACCGAGATAGCTGAGTATCTGGAAAAGGAGACAGGCTATAAGATCCCCCCCATGACCCCCTTCGTCGGATCAAGCTTCAACCTGACCCGGGCCGGTATACATGCAGACGGTATGATGAAGGATCCCGAGATATATAATATTTTCGACACGGAAACTATCCTGGGACGCACCCCGAAGGTAGCTGTATCCGCAACCTCCGGAGTTGCCGGAGTTGCTTACCGGGTCAATGAGTATCGCGCTGCCATAGGGGAGGCACCGCTCTCCAAAAACGCTCCTGTTGTACAGCGTATCTACGAATGGGTATCTGCGGAATACGACAGCGGACGTGTCACGGTGATAACCGACGATGAGCTGATAGGGAAGTATCATGAATACATCTGATCACAGATAGCTGATCTGCCGGCATCTTACGCATGCTTCAGCGAAAATAGGTTCATATCATTGCCTTCCAGTTCCAGGAGAGCTTTTTTCCGCATGATCCCTCCGGCATATCCGGTCAGGTCTCCGTTCGCTCCGACCACCCGATGGCAAGGCACGATGATACTGATCGGATTATGACCGACCGCTCCGCCGACTGCCTGTGCGGACTTCTTTTCAAGTCCACGCTCTTTTGCGATCCTTTCGGCTATCCACCCATATGTAACCGTCTTCCCAAAAGGAATCTCACACAGGATCTCTCCGACGCGATTACGGAAATCGGAGCCCACCAGATGAATCTTCGGAAGGAACCCGGGATCACGGCCCGTAAAATAGACATTCAGCCATTCTTTTGCCTGACAAAAATAATCCGTTTCACGCCGAAGGGCTTCCCTCTTCAGACCAAGCCCGGTGTACCTGCTGCCATCCGTAAACCAAAGCCCTGTCAGTCCCTGCTCGTCACCGGCAAGCAGGATGTTTCCCAAAGGGGATTCATATTCATTCGTGTAGATCATTCCGCACATCCTCTCCAAATCCTGATTTTTTTAAACCGAATACCCCTTCCGCAGCCGAAAGACCGATCCGGTTTCTGTCAGCGTCCCGATATTATGTTCAGTATATCTTTCTTATCTCACCTTCTATACCGTACTCCGCCTTGAAGGCATCGAGATCTGACGGCTTTCTGATATACAGAATTTCTTCGAATCTGCCTGTATCTTTATCACGAAATCCCGCCACCTGCTCGCCGTTGCAGATGCTGGCCCTTATCACGGGCTCCTTTGTGTCAGGGTTATATTTTTTTACTTTAGGCTTTCTTGATCTGAAGAACAGCATACCGGTCCCACCCATATATAATTCTCTCGCTATATCCGCAGGATTAGCTTCCTGACTTGTATATTCACCAGATTTCGGATAACTCTCTCGATATAGGACTGTATATAAGATCCGTAATGATCAGCTGCCAATAAATCTCCAGCCGAATTCCTCATTGAGCGGACCGATCCATTATTATCCCTTTACCTGCCGGTTCTGACGATGCTTTTCCATATATGCCGTATCTTTGACCTTTTCATTTTCTTCTTTTGTGAGAACTTTTTTCTGCCAGCTCTTTTTTCCACACTCCGGGCATTTCATATACCTTGTCCGCCCCATGTGCATAGCAAGATTTGTCTGCCAGTATGTAGGTACATATCTGTGGTGGCAATTCTGGCATTCATAGTATCCGGCCTTTTGCTCAATGCCCACAGCGATAAAAGCTACCGTAAATATCATCACGAGAGCGAATACGATAAGTGTGATTCGCAGCCAGACCGGCATCTCTATAAATGAAGCCACAAACACCATGACCAGTCCGGCAATGACGGCAGGAAACGCGATCCAGTATTCCGTCCTAAGCATCTGTCTGTTCTTTTCTTCAATCTCCTGCCTCATTGCCAGCAGGTTTTCTTCTGCCCGTTTGTCATATGCTTCTGCCATAAT
>CAMOIV010000055.1 GCA_946616305.1 uncultured Lachnospiraceae bacterium
ATGGACGTGCACCTCCTTTTTTGTAGCACAACTGTATCATAATTATGCCGCATTGAAAAGGGTATAGCCTTCTTTGACCAACAGCATCTTTTATATCTACCTGTTGTGATGTTTTCTATATTTGATCTCCGGGGCTAAACCTCTTTAAAAACAGGCTATATTATGGTAGGGTTTAGTGGGGGGGGATTTGACATATGGCAAAAAGCAGCAGAATAACCATCTACATACCGGGCTTCGAGCCTGCAGTCTATGATCTGGACAGCTTTGGCAAGGAGACGGTGCGTTTCGGCCGCGGTGACATACACGGCGGACAGGGTGCGGTCAATAACGACATAGCGGTACCCAATAACATATCCTTCGTATCGAGAGCCCACTGTACCTTCTACAGGTCAGATGATCACTGGTTCATATTCGACGACAACAGCACCAACGGGCTTAATTTCAACGGCGTCAAGATCTTCTCGCAGATGATGAGCGACGGAGATAAATATTATATAGGAAAGAGTGTGGAAGAAAGACTGGTCATAGCCTACTCCTACGGTGAGAGCGAAGCCCAGGCCTCCATAGACAAGTACCAGCTCAATCCCGGCGGTAAATACGTAATAGGTCGTGATGCATCCTGTAATCTGGTACTGGATCACCCCTCCGTTTCCAGATGGCACTGCGTCATCACCGGATCAGGCGGTGAATACTATGCGGAGGATAATAATTCCACCAACGGTCTCATATTAAACGGAGTCCAGCTCAAGGGCAGGGTAAAGCTGAACCGTATGGACAAGCTTACCATCGCGGACACCACCCTGATCTTCACCGACGGGATGCTGTACAAGCAGCAGTTGAAAAGCGGTGTATCGGTTTCTGTCAGGAATGTCTTTAAGAAGGTCAAGGCCGGCAAGGGTTTAAAGACCATTACCAACGGCGTGAACCTTAACATAGAGCCCGGCGAATTTGTTGCCATCATAGGCGGATCCGGCGCAGGCAAGACCACCATCCTGAACTGCATCTCCGGCATGACGGATATCACATCCGGAGACATCTTCATAAACGGTGAGAGCATAAAGACCAATGAAAAGAGTCTCAGATCCCTCATGGGATATGTACCGCAGAATGACATAGTATATGACAATCTCACCCTTGAGCGCATGCTCATGTATTCAGCCAAGCTCCGTATGCCTGTTGATACCACGCCTGCGGAGATACAGGCCAAGATAGACGAAACCCTGGAGCTGGTGGAGCTCACATCCCACCGCACCACCATGATAAGCAGACTGTCAGGAGGCCAGAAAAAGAGAGCCAGCATAGCTGTGGAGCTCCTTGCTTCCCCTAAGCTATTCTTCCTGGACGAGCCCTCCTCGGGTCTCGACCCCGGCACCGAAAAGCATCTTATGCAGATGCTCAAAAAGCTCTCCGAAACCGGCAAGACCGTTATCATGGTCACCCATACCGTACAGAATATAAACATCTGCGACAGACTCATATGCATGGGTAACGGCGGACTGCTGTGCTATTCCGGAAAGCCCGAGAATGCTTTGGGCTTCTTCGGAAAGAATGACATGATAGACATCTATGACGACCTTAACGAGAACTCTCAGGCTGTATCCCAGCGCTTTGCCGAGCAGCAGGCCAAGGCACAGCCCGAGGGCATCAAGGATATGGAGAGCAGTACGGTACAGAAGAAAGCCGCCGGCTTCTCCTTCAAGGTATTTACCAAGCAGTTCCTTGTCATGACCGCAAGATATGCGGAGATCATAAAGAACAGCAGATCCAGGCTCATCATGCTGATAGCCATGCCCATAGCCCTCACCTTCCTGGTATGTATAGCCTTCCAGGCAGACGGTGATCTCTATAACATATTCGGGCTTACCATAGACAGGGATTGCCTCCCCTTCCTTGTGGCAGGAGACACCATGAAGCTCATGTTCGCCTTCTCCTGTGCCGCCTTCTGGGTGGGTATATTCAACTCCGTTCAGGAGATAAGCAAGGAGCGGACCATATTTGAGAGAGAACAGTTCACGGGAGTCAAGGCCGTACCCTACGTACTGTCGAAATTTGTGATAATCGGCATCATCTGCTTTGTTCAGACCCTGATCATGCAGATGCTGTTCAATTTCTTCTCCGACACCACGGCAACGGTGGACGGTGACGTAAACTCCATCACGGCACTGCCCATACACATGAATGAGGAAGGAATAGTCTTTTCGCATCTGTCAACGGAGCTTTTCCTGACTACCTTCCTGTGTGTTATGAGTGCCATGTGTCTGGGGCTTCTGATATCGTCTGCGGTCTCCAACGATCTGGCCCTGATCCTGTGCCCCGTATTCCTGCTGCCCCAGATCCTTTTCTCGGGAGTGGCCAGCACCCTATCGGGCATAACCGAGACCATATCCAAGATAGTTCCCTGCCGGTGGGCCTGCATAGCCTATTTCACATCCAGTAAGATCAATGATATGTATGAATCGGTGAAATTCGAAGTAGGCAGCTGGACCAAGACGGAATATTCAACGGGCTTCGGTGTTGATGAGGCCTATTCCGAGGCAAGAACCTATGTGGGAAGCATGAATCCCACAAAAAGCGCCTGGTTTGTACTGATACTCATGTCCATAATATGCGTTGCGGCATCCATGATAATACTCAGTACCAGAAAGACCAAGAGATGATGATCAAAACGTCAAAAGTAATTGACACCTCGCAAGCCTGCTTGCGATGGGGCGATGATTTTGGCGTCAGGATCATATGATGTATAATAAAGAAACAAAATATACGTAAGATCAACACGTCACAGTTAACAGCATAATAAAACCAAAGGAGAAAGATCATGAAAAAGAAAAGCTTACTTAAGAAGTGCATCGCCTGTGCTGCCGCATCAATACTGGCAGTCCTGTCTCTCACCGCATGCGGAGGCTCCGACGCGTATAACGGCTATGCCGCAGCCTACAACAAGGTAACAGCTGCCGGCGGCATGGATGCAAAATTCGATGTAAACCTTTCAATGGACGGCGAGGATATGTCAAGCGAGGGCGAATTCAAGCTGGATACCTCGGGAAGCAATAACATCCTCTATTACGAGATGGCTACGGGAGACAACGACATAGTACAGTTCTCCGACGGCGAGTACATCTATACCGACATGAACGATATCAAGACAAAATATAAGCTTGGTACCAAGCCCTCAGGCGGCAATGCCGAGGTGGACGAAGCCAAGGAATCCTCAGGATCCTTTGATACCACTGCTTTCCTCAGCGAATTCTCCAGCTTCCTTGAGGCAGGAAAGATAAAGGAATTAGGACTCCTTTCTCCCATTGAGAAGGCAGCTGTTTCTTCCATAACGAAGGATGGCGACACCTACAAGCTCACCTTCTCGGATGCCCTTGTAAAGAAGTATCTCAACACTCTGGTTCAGAACGAGACCGGCAGGGACGCTGACGATACCATACAGATCGACGAGCTTAAGGACTTCACATACGAAGCCACCGAAAAAGACGGCATGATAACAGACCTTACCTACAAGGGCACTCTCACGGTCAATGTTCCCGGCTCACTCATGGAAGACGGCAATGATGCAACATATGACCTTGATATGGATATCGATATCTCATTCGTTGATCCCGGACAGAGCGTTTCCGTAGACCTTCCTTCTACCGACGGCTTTGAGGAGGTCAAGTGATCTGAATGATGACCAAAGACCCCACGGTTCTAAGCATTGCAGACAAACAATCCCTTATACATGTGGGAAGCCTGGATTCCTTTGATATCACGGAGGGCGGCAAAAAAGCCGCGAGGCTTATCCTGGAGCACCTGGATAAGCCCGATCCCGACAAACTGCAGGAAGCCATAGACATCTACGAGGACATCATCCCAAATGAGAATTTCGGCGGCGAATATACGGCGCTGGAATGGATGTGCAAATATTTCCTCATGGATGAGAGGAGAAAGCAGGACATAGAACAGATACCTGCCGTCCGAAGCTTCAAGAATATGATGATCAAGAACGATCATGATAACCTGAGGACCTATCTGCAATACAAGTACCACATAGTGGAATACGGAGAGGGCGACAATACCGAACTGAAGGCAAGGATGCGTTTTCTCGAGGACTATATCCTCTTCAACAACCCCGACAGGGAGAGGTGGGAGACCACGGAAGAAAACATAGAGCGTCTGGCCTTAAAGCCCGGCATGGAAGTAGCGGATGTAGGCTGCGGCCCGGGTTATTATTCCTTTAAATTCTCCGATATCGTGGGGGAGAAGGGATGTGTCTACGCCATTGAGACCAATCCCAGACATCTGGAATACCTTAATGAATATGTTGCCGAAAACAACATCAAAAATGTGGCTGTTACAAAGTCCACCTTCGAGGGCATAGGGCTGTCACCGGACATCAAGGTAGACATCGTCTACATATGCTCTCTTTATCACAATGTATATGCCGCTTTCACCGATGCGGAGCGTGACAGCTTTGTTGGCAGTATCCGTCATGCCCTGAAGGATAAGGGACGCCTCATAATAGTGGACAACGATCTGGTGACAGACGGCGAGCTCCCCTATCACGGGCCTTACGTGAATAAGGACATGATAGTGAGCCAGCTTCACTACTATGGTTTCACCCTGGCAGATTCCTTCCAGTTCACACCGCAAAGATACGGGCTGATATTTGACATGTCCGATATACCGGACAGCATCGATCGTGATCTTGCTGACAGAGAAGCCCATACCGTAAACGTCAATTCCGCAGGATCCCTTATCAGATACAGGATCATCGGCACCGCCACCTCAGGCTATACGGTAAGAGGCAAGCGTTGCGGACGCATGATGTACGAGGGACTTAAAGAGGACAACAAGGAAAAGCTTAAAAAAGCTTATAGCATGTTTGAAGAGCTCTATCCAAAGGAGCGGGTTGGTGACGACTACACGGCTCTCATGTGGTTCATCACCTATTACCTGTCAGACGATGACAGAAGAAAAGAGATGACAAAGGATCCCCTGACAGAATTCTATGCATCCTTCTTCTGTTCAAAGGATTTCGACAGGCTTAAGACCTATCTCCTCTACAAGTTCCACCTGGAGCTTGAAAACGATAACGAGCCTAATGAAGACGTGAACTACGATTACACCGGCAAGGATTTCCCCATTCCCACCATAAACGAATGGAATGAGTTTTTGATATTTAACAATCCAAACCGCTTCATGTGGGAGAAGACCGACGAATTCCTTAAAGCCGCGGATGTAAAAAAAGGCGAGACCGTAGCGGACATAGGCTGCGGCGGAGGCTTCTTCACCTGGAAATTTGCTTCCATGGTGGGGAGTGAAGGCAGGGTATATGCCACCGAGATCAACGAGGATGCCCTTCATTATGTGAGGGAGTTCAAGGAGACTTACGGTATATCCCAGATCACTGCCATGGAGGCCAAGATGAATGACTGCTCTCTTCCGGAGAACAGCCTTGATATGATCTTCATGTGCTCCATGTATCACGCCGTGTACATCACGGATATAGAATTCGTAAAGGATGATTTCATAGCGAGCCTTAAAAAAGCCCTGAAAAAGGATGGCAGGCTGGTGATCGTGGACAATAACATAACAGAAGCCGGAACCCCTTCCTATTACGGTCCCGGCATAAACCCGGAGCTTGTGATCGCACAGCTTCACTACTACGGATTCACTCTGGTGTCGGAGATATATCCCATACCCCAGAGATTCGCGCTTGTATTCAAAAAGGAGTCGTAGCATATGGGACCGGGAATGAGAGAAAGCAGGGCTGTCTACAATAAAGCCTGCAGCATAATACCGGATGACAGGGAATACTTCTCCGTATTCGAAGAAAAAAGGACCGTGCTCATATGCGGCAGCGCCTTCCCTTCCCCTGACAGCAGGGGAAACGCCGGCTGCATGAGGGCTCTTGATGTGGCAAGCGGCTGCTTTATGGAAAGGCCCTTCCTTTCGGAAATGGCCCTTGATAATATCGGTGAGATAGTCAACCGTGAAGTATATGAAATGCAGGACTCCGATAAGTCCTTTATGTGCAGCCTGGCCATGCTCTACATCTTCAAAGGCCGCACGAGAGTATGTCCTGCCGGGCATGCTTCTGTTATGTTCTATGAGACGGATGAATTAAAGAACGTATGGGTGGGCGACGGGACTTTGCTTGGATCAAAGCCTGATCACAAGGCTGTATACTCCGATGAATTTGAGCTTAAAAAGGACTGCCGTTTCATCCTCATCACAGGCGGTTCAAAGGAGGATGTGGATCTTGCCACAGACTATTTCAAGGAGAATAAGGGGGCAGTGCCGGAGGATACGGAAGAGTTCCTTAAAGGCAGACAGTGTTCATACGCGAATCTGTTCCTGCCCGAGAGGGAGAAAAGAGGATTTTTGAGATGATAACCGAAGCACGTAAGAAAGAAATGCTGTCTCATGCCGAGGAAGTGTTCAATAAAGTCTATGAATTTCAGAAACTCGGTCTGGTTGTGGATGACGGCGATTTCGTACCGTCAGTGCACTATCCGCCCATAACGGAATATCCTGACTGCACTCCGGAGGAATATCTGTCCGATTACGAATATCCCGCAGACGGCTACATGGACATATATGTCCATATCCCCTTCTGCATACAGCACTGCCTCTTCTGCCACTACCCCGGTATGGTGGGGGAGTGCACCGAGGAAAAAGAAAAATACATAAGTTACTTAAGGCGCGAGATGGATCTTTATCTTGCCCGTTTTAACCAGGATAAGCTAAAGCCCAGATCCATCCTGCTGGGAGGCGGGACACCTACATATCTCCCTCCTGCTCTTTTCGACGAATTCCTTACCATGCTGGATGAGCGTATAGATTATTCGGCATGTAAGCAGTACAACATAGATCATGACCCCAACTCCCTTTTGGGTGACGACGGTCTCAAGAGACTCCAGCTCATGAAGGATCACGGGATCACCAGACTCACCATAGGAGTTCAGTCCTTTGATGAGAACGTGCTAAAGCTGATGAACAGGCCCCACGACAGGAACATGGCCATAGAAGCCATCAAGAGGGCAGTGGATTTCGGCTTCGACGTCAACATAGAATTCATCTTCGGACATCCCGGAGAGACTTTGGAAAACTGGATGGATGTCATAGATCTGGCAACCACCATGCCTGTAGGAGAGATACAGCTGTACAGACTGAAAGTGCAGGCATACGGAGACAGACAGGGTGCCATCAACAAAAAGCACCGTGGAGGGAACATGGGAGACATCCCTGATTTCAAGTCCACCATGATGATGAAACAGCTTGCCATAGATATACTGGCAGACAACGGCTATAACGAGAACCTCCGCCGTGTATATACAAAGGACAGAAGGATGTTCTCACACTACGCCTACAATCAGTGCTGTAACCTCTACGACCAGGTAGGCTTCGGCCTCACAGGCTTCTCCAGCTACCATGACAGATTCGACATCAACTCCATGTACTTTGACGAGTATTACAGGATGATCGATGAGGGCAGGCTTCCCATAACGAGAGGCTATGTGCGCAGCAGTGAGGAGCAGATCAGACAGGCCATAGTCCTGCCTCTTAAGAACCGCTCCGTTATAAAGAAGGATTTCTACAAGCGTACCGGATATCAGTTTGACGACATACTTCCGGAGAAGACAAAGCTTTTGAAGGAATACGGCCTTATCGAGGATAACGGAAATGTGGTGAAGCTCACCGAGATAGGCGGTTTCCTGGCTGATGAGGTCTGTGAAGAATATAACTCCAACGCTCACAAGCCCTTTCCCATGGAAAGATACGCAGACGGACCACTTAATCCGTATAAGGACAATCAGATAACCCTGTAGGCAGCTATGATTATTTCAGAGGTATGACATGATCACACTGAACAACAACAAACTATGCGAAAACTGTTTTTCCGAGACAACTGAGGAGCCCTGTCCTCATTGCGGTTTCGAAAAGAAATCCTACAGACAGGATCCCATAACCCTGGCCATGGGAAGTGTCTTAAACCAGCGTTACATGATCGGAGGCGTCATCGGCAAGGGAGGCTTCGGTATCACCTATCTCGCCTATGATCTGAAGCTGGACACCAGGGTTGCGGTCAAGGAATATTATCCCATGGGCCTTGCGGTGAGAACCCCCGGCAAGACCACTGTCACCGCCACCAACGACGAGACCGAGGAATCCTTCAAGACCGGAGCGGAGAAATTCTACAGTGAAGCAAAGATGGTCGCGAAGTTCAACGGCAATCCCAATATCGTCAGTGTCCATGATTTCTTCTACGAGAATGACACTGTCTATTTCACCATGGGATATCTGCAGGGCGAGACCCTCAAATCCTATATCAAGAATAAGACCATAACCGAGGGACAGGCTGTCAGCATCTTAAATGCAGTGAGCAATGCCCTCATGGCTTCCCACGGCATGAACATACTTCACAGGGACATATCCCCCGACAACATCATGCTCTGCGACGATCAGTCCATCAGGCTTCTTGATTTCGGCGCAGCAAGACAGGTCATGGCCGAGCAGTCTCAGAGCCTGTCTGTCATACTGAAGCAGGGCTATGCCCCCCTGGAGCAGTATCAGAAAAAGGGAAAGCAGGGACCCTGGACCGATATCTACGCCCTGGGAGCAACCGTATATTCCGCTCTTACCGGGGATATGTTAAGCGACCCCATGACAAGGCTTGAGGATGATTCCGAATTCCTTAATAACAAACACGGTATATCCGAAAACCTGTGGAATATCATAAAGAAGTGTACAGAGCTTAAGATCCAGGACAGATATCAGGATGTAGCATCGCTAAAAGCCGATCTTAAGAACGTAGGCATAGAGCCCGAGCCCTTTACTGACATCAAGGAAGAGATCACGGACATCTTAAGGCACAGGTTCTCAAAGCCCACCGGCGGTATCACGGGCACAGATAATCCCATGCCCAACTACGCTCCCGCCGCAGATCCCAATGCCACCATGATGCTTGGTCCCGACGGTTCCGGCATCAATACGGCATCCCTGGATAAAAAGAGCGAGACCGTGACCATGTCTCCCGAAGAAGCCAAGGCCTATACCGCAGGATTGAAGCAGGACGCACCGGAAGCATCTCCCACGGATGATAAAGCCCCTGCCTCCTCTTCTCCTTTGAAGAATAAGTCCACTGTGATACTCATAGCCGTCATAGCGGCATTGCTCATCATCGGAATTCTTGTAACCGTATTCATCGTAAAGAATCTGAACGAAACCAGTGAAGACACGCCCACCATCGGTGTCGATCCCACTGAAGACAGTACCGAGGATGGTACGGAGGAGTCCTCCGGCGATGATTCATCAGATGACAGGGACAGCATGCTTAAGGATCTGGGCTATAAAAAGACCAGGACCTATTCGGATGAGACCTACCTGTACAGCATATGTTATCCCAACTCATATACGGCTATGGAAGCCGATCCCAACACCGTGGAGATAGCGGATAAGGACGGATCCATCCATATGGCAGTCCGCTACATGGACCGGTATCTGGACGGTACGATCCTCTATGACGCCACGGACCTTGCCAACATGATAAATGTCCGTCCGGATAATCTCCTTCCCGTGGAAGGTACCGGAAGCACCCCCGAGATCGACAACTGGACCAAGGAGGATGTGGCCGGTCTGGAGGATATCTCGCACGTGGAGTACCATTATGAGGACAATGACAATAAAACCTGGAACGGTGATGTATACCTCTTTGACTCCGAGGGCCAGTACGGATGCTTTGTGTTCTACGCCCTGGTGGACAGCGATGCCGAGGATAGCGACAAGCTGAAGGAAACGGCTGCAGCCTGTGTTGATTCCTTCATGATAGACGATGCTTACGATCCGCCTGAGGTCAGTATTTATTCCTTTGATGATTACGGTATCAAGTTCTCAGTCACTGATGGTATCGAAGCATATATGGATGACGGAGACTCCATCGACGGCACCGCGAGGGTCAGATATAAAACACAGGACGGCGAGAATAAGATCGCCTTCATAATACCTGCTGATTCCTTCGGTACCGAATATACCGAGATGATCACCGCAGCAACCACCTGCCTGTCAAATACGACCATAAATCCCATGTCGGACATGATCCCCGTAAACCTCGGTGAATACCAGGGTTACTGGATCAAGGCCGCATTCGTGGATCCTGACGGCTCATCGGAGGACGGAAGGATATATGCTCTCTCCACCAATCTCGGATCCGACGCAAAGTACCAGTCCTACGTGATCATGGGATCGGAGGCCGATACCGACAGACTTGAAGAACTTGTTGGAGGCTTCAGGTTTGAAGGAGCCACCACCTTTGATAATCTCAGTGTGGATGAGGATGCCACCATTCCCATCAATCAGGGTTCATCAGGCGGTGATGACATAGATGAATTCCTGGATGATTATTCCTCACAGATAAACCGTTCACAGTATATCTTTGAGGGATCGGATAACAGAGAACTGACCGATGCCGATGTGGAGGCATTCCTCAAGGGATATCTGGAGAGCAATAACGCCAGGGGCAAGTCCGACTCCGAGAAGAGGGCTCTCTGCGCCAGAGCATTGTGCTATGCAAGGAATGAGATCTACGCAAGACACGGATATATATTCAACTCCGGCGAGCTCAGGGATCTCTTCAGTAATATGAGCTGGTATACACCGACCATCCCGTCGGATCGGTTCAACAGCAATGTGTTCAATGCCGCCGAGAAGCACAATATAGAATTCCTGAAGTCAAAGATGGAGGATTACGGCGGCTATCAGCCCGCAAAGTAAGGACGGAGGACTGACCTATGGATGTTGTCTACTATACCAATCCGGGCGGCCGGGAGATAAACGAAGACTCACTGCTCATAACCGATGGCGCTTATATCGTATGCGACGGTCTGGGAGGACATGACAGCGGAGAGGTTGCTTCAAACTGCGCCGTAAAAGCCCTGTCGGAACTGTGCACAAAGGATACTCCCTACAGTGTGGATCTCATCAACACCTTCTATCTTCGGGCCAATCAGGCAGTGATAGGCCTTACGGAGAAGGCCCTCACCACCATAGTCGGAGGCTTCGTGCATAAGGGCATCTTCTATTACCAGAGCGTAGGTGACAGCAGACTGTATTATTTCAGAGACGGCAGGAAATTTGCACAGACAAAGGATGATTCCGTGTGTCAGGCCGCAGTTGAGCTTGGCGCCATGGATTACGAGGATATACGCACCAGCGAGGACAGATCCCGCCTGATGAAGGTACTGGGCAACGATCCCGCCCTTAAGATCACCAGAAAATACGAACCCATCCGTATGCAGAAGGGTGATGCCTTTCTGGTATGCTCCGACGGTTTCTGGGAGCATGTGCTGGATGAGGAGATGGAGGAAACCTTAAGGCAGGCCCACGATGCCGAGGTATGGCTCAATCTCATGCTCCGGATCCAGTACGACCGTGCCAAAAACAGGGATGATAACTATACTGCGATCTGCTGTATCGCAGAAGAAGGAGATATCTCATAATGAAACTGTCAACCCGTATCAAAAGAATACTCATCAAGTGGGCCGTGCCAGTCACGGCTGCCTTTATGCTCACGCTGCTCACATCCTGCGGCAGTGATCACAAAGACATCGTTAAGATCGGATACATCAATCCCACCACGGGGCCTCTTGCCGGCAACGGCGAAGGCTGCGACTGGGTAGTGGCCCGGTTCGAGGATTATCTGAAGGACAATCCCGTAGTTATAAACGGTGAGAAAAAGGATGTGCAGATCATAGTATATGATTCCGAAAGCGATGCGAATAAATGCTCGGAGCTCACCCAGAAGCTCATCGAGGAGGACAACGTGGACATGATCATCGCCATCCAGACTCCCAACACCGTCATCCCGGTATGTGAGGTAGCCGAAAGATACGGCATTCCATGTATCGCCACCCAGTCCCCCATAGATCCTCTGGCAGCATCAAGGGATACCTTCGACTGGACCTGCTGCTCCTTCTATACCTTAGACGACGTGTATGAATCCCAGCGGGCTCTGTGGACTGCCGCAGGCTGCGGTGTGGGAAGCGGCGCCAAGGTGGGCCTCTTATTCGCCAATGATGCTGACGGCACATCCTGGCATGACCTTTTTGTAAAGAGGCTTGCAGAGGACGGATATGTGGTTGTGGATCCCGGACAGTATCCTTCGGGAACCACGGACTTCACCAGCCTTGCAGGCACCTTCAGTGCCGAAGACATAGATATAATAGCCGGGACCAATATCCCCCCTGATTTCATGAACTCCTACAATGCCATAATAAGTGCAGGCGTCAGCGTCAAGGGTGTGACCATGGGTAAGTGCTGCCTGCTGCAGAGCGACGTGGAAGCCTTAGGGGATCTGGCACAGGGGATAATGACCCAGGTATGGTGGGCACCCACCAATCCCTACTCTTCTGCCCTCACAGGCATATCCTCCGAAGAGATCGATAAGGCATATGCCGCAGACCATAAGGGACGTACCATGCCCCAGCCTGCAGCTTACGCATATGAAGCCCTGGAGCTTGCCATACAGACTCTTAATTCCACAAAGTCACTGGATAAGAATGATATACGTGATGCCCTGTTCTCCCTCGATGTAGACACCATAATAGGCCATGTGAAATATGATCAGAAGATGAAGGGCCTGACCTACAGCCGGACGGTGCTCTGCGGAGGCCAGTGGCAGATGGAGGATGGGGAATACAAACTTAAGATAATCGATGATTCTCTTCACCCCGAGATACCTCTTACGGGAGAATTCATCCCCGACAACGCCACCAACAGATAGATGAAACATGCAGTAAGCCTCGACAACATAACAGCCGGATACGGACGGGTCCGTATACTTAACGGCCTTTCCTTCGATGTATCGGAAGGAGAGGTCTTTGGCGTTATCGGCCCCAACGGATGCGGCAAGACCACCATGCTCAATGTCCTGTCAGGCTTTGTAACTCCCACATCCGGCAGACTTACCATCTTTGATACCGATGCATCAAGGCTCACCCCTCATGAACGGTGCTCTCTTGGTGTGGGCCGCACATGGCAGATCCCCCGCCCCTTTGATAAGATGACCGTCGCGGATAATGTTAAGACCGGTGCCGTCCACGGTGCAAAGATCCCCATAGATAAGGCACAGGGTGCCGCCGAGGAAGCACTTGGGATCGCAGGCCTTATGTCCAAGAAGGACTGCCTTGCAGGAGAGCTGACCCTTCTTGACAGGAAGAAGCTGGAGCTTGCCAGAGCCCTTGCGACCAAAGCCCGCCTGCTGCTCCTGGACGAAGTTGCGGCAGGTCTTACGGAGGCAGAAGCCGGCGAGGTCATGGATCTTGTCAGGGCACTCAAGGACAAGAAATACACCATCATCTGGATAGAGCATAATATAGAGGTAATGCTGGGTGCCGCAGACAGGCTCATGTGCATGTCCGAAGGACGCAATGTGATACTGGACACCCCTGAAAAGGTCATGAATTCCAAGATCGTGGAGGAGCTGTATCTTGGCAGCGAGGCATGAATAAGGACTCAGCATCCTATCTTACTTGGCAGCGAGGCATGAATAAGGGCGCAACATCATATCTTACTTGATAGCGAGGCATGAATAAGAACACGGCATTATATCTTAACTGTATAAAGGCAGACTACGGCGATTTCGCTGCAGTGGATGAAGCAAGCCTTGTGATCCCCAAAGGAAGCATGGTGTCCCTCATAGGCACCAACGGATCAGGCAAGACCACCCTCATGAATGTAGCTGCAGGTCTCATAGCTCCCTCTTCGGGCTCCGTGGAACTGAACGGCAAAGACATTACGGATATGAGCGCCGAAGCAAGAGTGTGCGAAGGGTTGTCCCTGGTTCCTCAAGGCGCCAGATGCTTTGCAAGGATGAGCGTGGAAGACAACCTCCTTGCGGGCAGCTATGTAAAACGGGCAAGAGCCAAAACGTCGAAGCTTTTAGAGCGGGTTTATTCCCTGTTTCCTTCCCTGAAGGACAAACGCCATCAGCCGGCAGGCACCCTGTCCGGCGGAGAGAGACAGATGACCGCCATAGGCAGAGCTCTGATGTCGGATCCCTCGGTCATGCTCTTTGACGAGCTCTCCCTGGGGCTTGCTCCCGTAGTGATATCTGACATATATGAGCGGCTTAAAGAGCTGAACAGACAGGATGGTATGACCATCCTTCTGGTGGAGCAGGATACAAGACGCGCCATGCGCATGACGGATCACACATATATCATGCTGGGAGGCCGTATCGTCCTCGAGGGGGATCCTTCGGATATGTCGGAGGAAGCAGTGAAGAAGGCGTACTTCGGGATATGAAAACGCTGTTGTACACCGTTCATGCATGAAGTGATATGTGTTGCGTGCGAATATGGAGCCGTTCTATCTGTTGCATAATTAAGCATCTGAATGTAATCTGCTTAGCAATAACCCGATTAGCCCCGGCTCCAGCCACGCATAGCGTGACTGAACGGAGCTCAAGATGAGCCACTGGCTCATCTTGCACTGCCCGTAAGCACTTGGATCCGGCGTTAAAAAATGGGAGATTTATCGACCATTT
>CAMOIV010000056.1 GCA_946616305.1 uncultured Lachnospiraceae bacterium
CATTTTCGATGCAGAGATCTTTTAAAGTCCCTCTTAACTTAATGACATTGGGTAACCCGGGGAGTTTGATAAATCGATCTGTACGGTTTCTATCAAGCCTTGTTATCTGAACCAAGAACATCGATGATCTTATGACGAACGATCTCCTTAACATACTTACGTCCGTCACCGATGTACTGACGAGGATCAAAGTGATCGGGATGTGCCTCAAAGTGCTCGCGGATACCTGCGGTCATTCCGAGACGAAGGTCTGAATCGATATTGATCTTACATACAGCACCTCTTGCTGCCTCACGAAGCTGATCCTCGGGGATTCCGATGGCATCCTTCAGAGCGCCGCCGTGCTCGTTGATTATCTTAACGTACTCCTGCGGTACGGATGATGATCCGTGAAGAACGATAGGGAATCCGGGAAGCCTCTTGGCTACTTCCTCAAGTATATCAAGACGGAGCTTGGGATTTGTGCCGGGCTTGAACTTATATGCGCCGTGGCTTGTTCCGATGGCGATAGCAAGTGAGTCAACGCCTGTCCTCTTAACAAACTCCTCAACCTGGTCGGGATCTGTGTACATAGCCTTGTCATCTGCTACATTTACATCATCCTCAACTCCTGAAAGAGTTCCAAGCTCTGCCTCTACAACTGCGCCGTGATCATGAGCATAATCAGCAACCTTCTTAGACTCTGCCACGTTCTCTTCAAAAGGCTTTGATGAGCAGTCGATCATAACGGAGGTGAATCCGCCGTCTACACAATCCTTACAGATATCAAAATCTGCGCCATGATCCAGATGCATAACGATCGGAACATCCGTTGTTGCTACTGCTGCCTCTACCAGCTTCATAAGATATGCCTGTGAAGCATACTTACGTGCTCCGGCTGAAGCCTGCAGGATCACGGGGCTCTTGAGCTCATTTGCCGCCTCTGCTATTGCCTGAACGATCTCCATGTTGTTAACGTTGAATGCGCCTACTGCATAACCGCCGTCATAGGCTTTTTTGAACATCTCGGTACTTGTAACTAATGCCATATCCCTGTCTCCTTTTTTATAAATTTTTTAACACCCGGTCACGCGTTTTACAGCAGACCGGCTATCACATTATACACTTTTTATATTAGCGCAACAACTATTTTGCAGAGGTGAGGAACTCGCGGATCCTGTCACATGCCTCGTTCTCATCAGCCCCATCCGCAGATACGGTCACCTGATTTCCGTTTGTCAATGTGAGAGTCATCATACCCATTATGGACTTTGCATTTACATGCTTATCCTCACAGTCAATATATACTTTGGACTCGAACTGACTGGCTGTCTGGACTAAAAGCGCGATGGGTCTTGCATCGGCATCATCCTTGACATTAACTACAACATCACATTTTTTCATAATCCTCTCCTCTTTGAACTCTTAATCTGTCTGCAAAGTCCCTTATCTTTCTGAGTCTGTGATTCACGCCCGATTTACCGAGCTTAGGATCCATATTCTCTCCAAGAGCCTTGTAGGATGCATCCGGATACTCTATCCGAAGCTCTGCGATCTCTCTTAGGCTCTTTGGCAGCTGTCCCAGACCGACAGTTTTTTCGATGTATCGTATATCCTCTATTTCCCTGTAGGCTGCGCTCACCGTTTTTTCTATATTGGCCGTTTCAAAATTGACCTTCCTGTTCACGGTATTACGCATATCCTTCAGGATGAGAGCGTTCTCCATCTTCATCATGGCCTTAACGGCTCCCACAGCTCCCAGAAAGTCCGCTATGTTCTCCCTGTCTTTCAGATATACGACAGATCTGTCCTTCCGTCGGGTGATCCTTGCGTTAAAACCCAGTCTGTTCATCAGGTCATAGGCATTCCCGGCAGCTTCATCGCTGTCGCAGACTATCTCGAGGTGGTAACTGACATCCGGATCGTTCACGGATCCGCTCTCAAGAAAAAGTCCGGCCAATACCTGTGCCGGATTTATACTATCCGTATTTTGAGAAAAAGTAAAGTCTCCACTTTTTTTCAGGAGCCTGTCCCTTATCTCGGATTTCACTTCCTGCGAAAAAGACATCCTGTCTCACCCGTTCCTGTTCCTTATGGAATCCTTGTCTATATCCCTGTGTTCGAGACGGATCCCGTAATCGCCTGCGTCAGACAGTCTTTTGTAGATCTCTTCGGCAAGGCATACCGACCTGTGCTTGCCGCCGGTACAACCGATGGCTATTACCAGCTGGTTCTTTCCCTCCTTAACGTAATTGGGTATCAGAAATGTGAGCATATCCTCCAGCTTATTCAGAAAGACATTCGCTTCGTCAAAGGACATGACGTAATCATGCACGCTTTTGTCCTTTCCGGTGTCATTCTTCAGTTCTTCGATATAAAAGGGATTAGGCAGGAACCTGACATCCAGGACCATATCCGCGTCTGCGGGAATACCGTATTTGAATCCGAAGGACAGGATGTTTACGTACAGATTCCCATAGTTTTTTTCAGCGACAAAGATATCATTTATCTCTTTCTTGAGATCCCTGATCAGCATATGGGATGTATCAAGGATATAGGTTGCATTCTTCTTAAGATAGCGGAGTTTAAGTCTTTCGTTTGCTATGCCGTCCTCTATCCTTCCATCCATGGCAAGAGGATGTGCTCTCCTTGTTTCCTTGAAGCGCTTCAGAAGTACATCATCCGATGTGTCCAGAAAAATGATGGTGTAATCTATGCCTCTTTCCTTCATTGCTTCAAGAGGTTTCTCCATAGCCTCAAGACCGCTTCTGGCATCTATGCCTATGGCGACCTTGCCCATCTCTCCTCCCGGGAATTCCTCCGAGAGAGTTCCTGTAAGAAGCTCGGCGAACTTCTCCACCAGCGGTGCCGGCAGATTGTCCATGCAAAAATACCCCAGATCTTCCAGCATTTTCAGGGCACTGCTCTTTCCCGCCCCGGACATTCCCGTGACTATGACAAGCTTCATTTCAGAATTCTCCTATTATCCTAACCTCCGGCTCCAGACTGACACCGAATTTAGCCTTCACCCTTTCCTGAACCTCATATATAAGATCCAGTATATCAGCCGATGTTGCCTTACCGATGTTGACTATAAAACCGTTATGCTTAGGGGACACTCTTGCTCCCCCTATGGTCATACCGGAAAGTCCCGTATCCATGATGAGCTTACCCGCATAATATCCTTCAGGTCTCTTGAAGGTGGATCCGGCAGACGGATACTCAAGAGGCTGCTTGGACCTTCTCATTTCGTTCAGTTCCTTCATCCTGGCTTTTATCTCATCCCTGTCTCCCTCAGAAAGCTTTAATCTGGCAGAAAGCACAGGGAATCCTTCCTTTTGTACGACCGAGGACCTGTATGCAAAATCCATTTCAGCGTTTGCGATGGTTATTATCTCTCCGGACGGGCTCAACGCCTCCACCGACTCAACTATCTGTGCCATCTCTCCGCCATATGCGCCGGCATTCATATATACGGCACCGCCTAAGGATCCGGGGATACCCGATGCGAATTCCATACCCTTAAGGCCTTCTTCTGCGGCCTTTGATGCGATCATAGCAAGCGTCGCTCCTGCATCCGCCGTTATGTATTCCCCTTCGATCACTATATTCTTTAATTTTGCCGAGGTATCTATGACACATCCTCTGTATCCTTTATCACCCACAAGGATGTTACTGCCTTTGCCCAGTATCAGGTGCTCCCTCCCTGATTCTCGAAGATACCAGAGCAGTTTCCTGAACATTTCCCGATCATCCGGGGTCACAAAATAATCTGCAGGACCGCCTGTTCGGAATGTTGTATGTTCCGACATCAAAACGTTCCTGCTGACATTTTCCTCCCCGCATATATCGTTGAGTCTGGTTTCAAAAAAGGATAGTTCGGGCATCAGTCTATTACCAACTTGGCAGCGCCCATCACGCCTGCATCATTTCCAAGTGTCGCCCTAAGTATCTTTGCATCCCTGCATGCATGGAAGGCATGCTCGGTAAAGTTCTTTTCAATGAAAGGAAGTATCACGTCTCCGGACATGGACACGCCTCCGCCCAATACGAAGACCTCCGGATTCACAACTCCCGCGATTATGGAAAGGCCCAGCCCAAGGTAGTATCCGAATTTCTCGGCTACCCTTATGGAAAGGGCATCGCCGTGCTTTACGGCTTCCCACATGTTCTTGGCCGATATATCGGTATGTCTCATCTCCGAATCCTCATCTGAGGCCGCAAGCTCCTCCTTAAGGAGACGTACGATACCGGTGGCCGATGCGTACTGCTCGAGACATCCGGAATTCTGACAGTTACACTTTATGGTCTCTTCGGGGTTGATGCAGAGATGGCCTATCTCACCGCCTGCGCCCGTTACTCCGGCATATATCTTTCCGTGATGGATGATACCGCCGCCTACGCCTGTACCGAGAGTCACCATGACCATATCTCCGAAATCCTTGCCGGCTCCTCTCCAGTATTCTCCCAACGCTGCGACATTGGCATCATTACCTGCCCTGACCTTCATGCCATCCAACAGCCCGGACAGCTCCTCGGCTACGTTGAAAACCCTGTCCCAATGAAGATTTACGGCTTTTCTTATGACTCCTTCATCATCCACGGGCCCCGGCAGGCCTATTCCGGTTCCGCAAACATCCGCTGCTGATATACCCTTTTCCAGTATCTTTTCCTTTATGGATATGGCGATATCCGGCAGAACGTTTTTTCCTGCATCCTCGACTCTCGTGGGTATCTCCCATTTATCCAGAAGTTCGCCTTCCTCACTTACAAGTCCCATTTTTACGGATGTACCGCCCACATCTACTCCGAATGCATACTTCATAGATCTACCTCCAAATATCAGTTGTCTCTCTTCTGAGACAGATTTGCCTGTACTCTCCTGTACAGCTCCTGTGCCGCATTGTAGCCCATCTTCTTTAATCTGTGGTTGATGGCTGCCGTTTCGCATATGACAGCCAGGTTTCTGCCCGGTCTTATGGGGATAACGTGACATACGACCTTATTGCCCAGGTACTCCGTATACTCCTCTTCCAGACCGAGTCTGTCATAATCCTTATCCTTATCCCAGTCCTCAAGTCTTATGACCAGATCTATATTCTGGGTCTCCTCTATAGCCGATGCTCCGTAGAGTGCATATACATCCACGATACCTATGCCGCGGAGCTCTATAAAGTGCTTCGTGATATCGGGTGCGGATCCCACAAGGGTTTCGTCCGATACCTTTCTTATCTCCACCACGTCATCGGTTATCAGTCTGTGACCACGCTTTACAAGCTCCAGTGCCGCTTCGCTCTTTCCTATCCCGCTCTCTCCGGTGATGAGGACTCCCTCACCGTAAACATCCACCAGTACTCCGTGGATGGAAATACAGGGAGCCAGCTTCACGTTAAGCCATCTTATGATCTCTGCGGTAAAAGCCGATGTAGGCATGGAGGATTTGAACAGGGGGATCTTGTTTTTTACGGCAAGATTCTTGAAGAATTCATCCGGCTCCAGATCCCTGCAGAATATAACACAGGGAATTGGGTTATCGAGGAATTTCTCATAGATGATCTGCCTCTCCTTCTCATCGATCTGCTGCATGAAGGAATACTCTCCCGCACCGATTATCTCCAGTCTGGTGGCATCAAAGACATCGAAATATCCGGCAAACTGCAGCGCCGGTCTGTTGATATCGGGCTTTTCTATCTTTACATCCGAGATGTCTATCTCCGGTGTAAGATTCACAAGAGACATCTTCTCGATCAACGCTTCCAAGTCAACACTAGCCATCCGGTTCCCCCTTATACATAGCTTAATAATGTATTGTTAATGTTATCATTTCTGTGCAAAAAACTCAATTACAGCCGTGGCTGCCGCAGCATTCATCCCCTCGGCCTCCAGCAGTTCCTCCATAGTGGCGTTTTTTATCTTCTCGATGTCTCCAAAGTGCCTCATAAGGGCCTTTCTCCTTTTCGGTCCTATGCCCTTTATATCATCCAGGGCTGAGTGTACCTGACTTACCGAGCGCAAAGACCTGTGGTACTCTATGGCGAAACGGTGAACCTCATCCTGTATCCTTGTGGCGAGTTTGAAGCCTTCCGAGCTTCGATCTATGGGTATCTCCCTGTTGTCAAAGTAGATCCCTCTGGTCCTGTGTCTGTCATCCTTTACAAGTCCGGCAACGTTTATATCAAGGTTCAGGCTTTTCAGTACCTCAAGACAGACTCCCACCTGCCCTTTGCCTCCATCCATGAGTATAAGATCCGGCATCCGGTTAAAGGAATCATATTCCGAGGTCGAGATGTGGGTAAATCTGCGAGTCAGCACTTCTCTCATGGATCCGTAATCATCATTTCCGATCCCGGCTGACAGCCTGAACTTTCTGTAGTCAGATCTTTTTGCCTTCCCTTTTTCAAAGACCACCATGCTCCCCACGGAATCAAACCCGGAAATGTGTGAGATGTCATATGATTCTATACGATCGGCATTTTTTATGCCAAGCCATTCCGCTATCTCCTTTGCGGCGCCGATGGTACGGCCTTCCTCTCGTTTTATCCTGTCCTTTGAATTGGACATGATGATTTCGGCATTCTTATGAGCCAGTTCCACAAGCCGCTCCTTCTGTCCTATCCTCGGGACCAGGATGAGCACCTTCCCGCCCCGTTTCTCTGACAGAAATCTCTCCAGCACCTCTTTATCCCTGACCTCGCACTCCACCATTATCTCTCTTGGTACAAAGGGGGTACCGGTATAGAACTGTCCCATAAAATCGTTTATCAGCTCATCATCCGGGGTGTCCTCGGTAACATGATTGAGTATGTAATGATCTCTGCCGATGAGTCTCCCCTCTCTGACAAAGAAGATCACCACGATGGCATCACGTCCGTCACGGTTCATGGCTATGATGTCTCTGTCCTCCCCGTCATGAGCTGTGATCTTCTGTCTGTCGGATATGCTGCTTACGGATCTGATAAGATCCCTGTATTCCGCTGCCTTCTCAAAATCAAGCTCTTCCGATGCCGCATCCATCTTGTCCCGGAGCATCTTTATAACTGGCTCATACCTTCCGTTCAGAAACTCCAGAGCTCCTCTCACATTTGCAGCATATTCCTCATCATCGGAAGGTGTGAAGTCCTTTCTGCAGGGTGCACTGCAGAGCTTCATATGATAATTCAGGCAGGGCCTCTCAGAGCCCCTCCTTGTATCATTTCCGGCAAGGCCTCCTGAAGCATTGGGATGTGTGAGCTTTCGGTTACAGGTGCGCAGCATATATATGCTGTTGATCAGATCTATGGTCTCCTTTACGCCATGGCCGGATGTATAAGGGCCGAAGTATCTTGCCTTATCCTTCTTTATGGTCCTGGACATCATGATCCTGGGATAATCCTCGTTGACTGTTACCTTGATGTAGGGATAGGTCTTATCGTCCTTCAGCATTGTGTTGTATTTGGGACGATGCTCCTTTATCAGATTGTTTTCCAGGATCAGCGCTTCAAGCTCGGAGTCGGTAAGTATGTACTCAAACCAGACGATCTGGGAGACCATCCTCTTTATCTTCTCCGTTTTGCTGTTCTTCCTGAAATATGAGTGGACTCTGTTAAACAGATTGACGGCTTTACCGATGTAGATGATGACGTCACTGTCATCATGCATAAGATATACCCCCGGAGACTTCGGGAGTTTTTTTAATTCCTCTTCTATGTCGAATTCTCTGCTCATATCGTAAGATCCGGTACCTGATGATCACAGGTCATATGAATGTGTCAAATCTCATATTCTCCTGGATATATATCTCATTTCTGATCCCTCCGAAAAGGCTGTCCGGCAGCTCTCCGTAGACCAGATAATAAACCCCTGAATGCATGGCTTCATATCCCTGCTTTTCAGCCTCCTGCATCACGGTGGCTCTTATTATACCTTTTTTGACATACTCCTGCACCGTCCGGGTACCGTCAGAGGTTATGACGATGATATCCTTCCTCCCTGCCTCTTCTATAGCCCTGCATACGCCACGCTGCCCGCCGGAGGTTATATACACGGCATTGGTCTCGGGGTGGGATGACAGCACCTCCTTCATGGTGTTGTAGGCAAGCTCCACATCATCCTTTGTCTCAAAGGATGTGATCAGATTGTACTCGGGATGTCTCTTTTTTATATTCTCGATGAACCCCACTACCCGCTCATTATGACCCAGAACGTTTTTCGAGCCCATGGCTATCACGATGTTTGCCACATCCCCTAACATAAGCCCCATGAGCCCCGCTGCCGTGGCTCCGCTTTCCACGTAGTCCACACATACTGCCGCAAGCACATCGTCATATTCAAGGGAGGTGTTGATCGTTATGGTCTCGACACCCCTGCTCTTAAGATCCGCTACCTTATCTATGATGACAGGATCGTTTATGGCATTGAGGATTATAAGGTCAGCTTCCTTTCCGGCTTTATCCAGCAGGTCTGCCTGGGTTATCACGTCATATCCCTTCATCTCAAGGATATTGACCCTTATACCGAAATTGTCTGCTTCCTGCATCCCCCTTCTGAGGCCGTTTATGACTTCCTCAAAGAATTCGTTTTCCACGGAACACAGTATCACATCTATGATGTATCCTTTTTTTCTGGCCGCAAGCGCTATGCCCGCCTGGTTCGGGGTATAGCCCATCTTCCTTGCGATATCAAGGATCTTTTTTTCGGTATCGGGATTGACGTTACCTCTGTGGTTCAGAACCCTGTCCACGGTTCCCCGGGATACACCGGCCCTCTCGGCGATCATCTTAATAGTAGCTGGCATATATCCTCCGTTATCTCATGTTTTAAGACGGCTTGCGGGATAAGATCAAATAGGTGTTGTCATAACAAAACGGGTCTGCATACACCGTATACAGACCCGCATCTTTAATGACAGTTTGGATCAACCACTCCCCAGATCAGGCCTTGTAAGGATTCTCCGAAGCATAGGGTATGGCAGCAGGCTGATTGTAGCCTATCTCTGACAGATCCACTCCGATATATTTATAAACCTCGAATAAAGGCTTTCCGAAGTGTCCGAACATTACCGCACCATGGTGAGGATAATTCTTCTCTATCAGTACGTGGCGATAGAATCTGCCCATCTCGGGTATCGCAAATACGCCGATGGAACCGAAGGACTTGGTTGCAACAGGAAGAACCTCGCCCTCTGCAAGATATGCTCTGAGCTTGCCGTCAGCGGTGGACTGCAGTCTGTAGAATGTGATATCGCCGGGCTTGATGTCGCCTTCCATGGTTCCGTCGCACCAATCCTGAGGGTGTGTACGAGCCATGATCCTCTGATATGAAAGATGAGGATTGCAAAGCTTTGTGGAGCATGTATTACCGCAATGGAAGCCCATGAATGTATCTGTGTGAGCATAGGAGAACTTGCCCTCTATGAACTCCTTATACATATCCTTGGGTACGGAATTGTTGATATCAAGCAGTGTAACGGCATCCTGAGATACGCATGTGCCGATATACTCGGAAAGAACACCATATATATCAACCTCGCAGGATACGGGTATGCCGGCTGCAGCAAGTCTTGAATTGACATAGCAGGGATTGAAACGGAACATATCCTGGAATGCAGGCCAGCACTTTGTTGTAAGTGCAACATACTTCCTGTATCCCATATGATCCTTTACCCAATCCTTAAGAGTGAGCTCATACTGAGCAAGCTTCCTTAAGGTGTCATTAACCGCATCCTGGTTAAGCTCCTTAGCCATATCCTTTGCTATCTCTTCGATGCGATCCTTATCATCGGCATGCTTCTGATATGCTTCAAAAAGATCAAGCTCGGATTCCTCCTCGATCTCAACGTCGAGGTTGTAAAGCTGCTTGATAGGTGCATTACATGCAAGGAAATTAGCAGGTCTGGGACCAAAGGATATGATCTTAAGGTTCTTGAGTCCTACTACCGCACGAACTATAGGAAGAAAATCGTGGATCATGTCAGCACAGTCATCAGCATCTCCTACGGGATACTCGGGGATATATGCCTTTGTGTTCCTGAGTGCAAGGTTATAGCTCGCATTGAGCATGCCGCAGTAAGCATCTCCTCTGCCGTCGAAAAGGTCCTTCTGGCTCTCCTCTGCAGCTGCTATGAACATTGACGGGCCGTCAAAATGCTTTGCAAGAAGTGTCTCGGATATCTCAGGACCGAAGTTGCCAAGATAAACAACTATGGCATTACAATCGTTTGCTTTTACATCCTCAAGAGCCTCAACCATCTGGGTCTCGCTCTCTATGATGCAGACAGGACATTCATAAATATCGTCCTTGTCATACTTTTTGGTATAAGCTTCTACCAATGCTTTTCTTCTGTTTGTTGCAAGCTCAGCCGGAAAACAGTCTCTTGATACTGCTACGATACCGACTTTCGCCTTTGGGATGTTACCTACCATACACTTTTCCTCCTGAATGTTTTTATACTGCCCTGCCGGTTTCTTGTCCGGTTTTGCAGGGATCTGGTTCTTAATATTCCGGCGATCATGTCTTCTGTGGGGTTTTCTATTATATGGTTGCTCCAGAAACTGACCCGACCGGTATCACACGGATGTATCCATCCGGGGAAAACCAGGCCGTCCTCCCGGAACCGGAATATGAAAAATATTATAAAACTTTTGGGATTTAAAATCAATGGAAAAGTGCGAATGTGCACGAGCACACTCCATTCGACAAGATGCCCCGGAAAAGGCCTTTTCTCAGTCCTTTAATGCATATGCCACGGAAAAAAGAAGGGTTGAATTCCAATATACGGCGATCTCATTCGTGCTGTAGCTTCTGTGATCATCCAGGTAACATTTCTGAGGACTTGTATCGTGGTCCAGTCGTTTTGCTATCTCCTCGTCGGCAAAAAGGGTACAGGGGCCGCCGGTAAGCTCACCGGGTATGGCTTTTTCGATACCGTCAGCAACCGTCACCCTGTTATGGGGATCGCCTACGGCATGCTCTCCGAATCCCGTAACGTAAGAAACATCCATGGCATTCATTCCCAGGATGTAATGTATCTGATTGGCATAAGCCTCCTCATAGGAAGCTATCCTTGTTTTTATTTTGTCCGGATCTCCGGGCACGGAACCTCCCCCGCCTATCCTGCCTGCCAGGTTCATGGCGGCTATTGCAAGTATGGCGGCCCTGTTTGATACGATCATATTGCTGCCCCATACAAAATCTTCCCTCTTCATGGAGACCGGCCAGCCCGTCTTTTGCATATCCGCAAATGCATCTGCCCTTTCGTAAAGCATACCTTCCATTTCATCCCGAAGGGCTCTGTCAAAGATCCCCTTGGTGTCTGATAAAACGGATAAGATAGCAAGAGAGGATACATCCTGCCAGCCAAAGCCGTCATCTACGCTCCTGCCATCGGCATGAGGATGGGACTCCTTGTAGGAATCCAGCATTTCCCTGAGCTTCTTTGCATAAGCATGCTTCTCGTCCACTGAGAGGTCGGTTTTCAAAAGCTCAGCATATGCCCACATCCTCTCATCCCTGTCGGAGGTATCGGTGTATTCTCCCGTGATCACCCCCGGAGGATTGTGAAAGTCAGTATTGTCTTCTTGGGAGAGAAGCCATCCGCCTGCCCTGTGTGCCTTAGAAAGACACTCTTTTGCAAAGGCAGGATCGTATTTCTCATATACTCTGGAGGCGATACAAAGGCATGCGGCAAAGTCCGCCGTAGACAGGCTCGTCACCGGAAAAGCAAGCATATCCTTGTCGTCCTCGTGGGGCATGATATAGCCGCAGAACACCTCGGAGGTGGCCTTATGATGCACTCCCCCGTCAGAGGACTGCATATCCTTTATGAATTCAAGCTCATACCGGCATTCGTTAAGCACGTCCGGCAGTCCGTTCCCGGATTCCGGTATATTCACCCCATCCTCAAAGGCCTTTGGAAAAAGCTCATATGCATACAGGAGATGCGCTGCGGCAACAGCTCCGGCGCTGACATACCTCCCATAATCTCCGGCATCGTGCCAGCCTTTGTGCACGTCTATTGTGTCATCTGATCTGTATATCCTTACAATGCCCGGATGACAGGCTTTTCTGGCATAGGGTCCGGCATACTTTTCCTCGAGTTCAAACCCGCATCGCTGGAAATAAAAGAATTTTAGCAGAGCGTTTTTCAGAGTTTTATAAGCATCGGGCTGGACGGCAAATGATACGGACCTGTCACCCTCCTCAGATTCGACATGATAGATCCCGGGATCCGATAAAGTTGAAAAATCCAATATATAAACGGCTCCTCCGGAGGTCTCATCATATCCGGCGTCCCTTACATTTACAGGAACCTCCGTCCTTATTCCTTCGTTATCGTCAAAAATGCAGAACCTGCCTGCCTTGTCGCTTACGGCTATCTTGCCGGCGAAGGGCAAAAACCCGGTTTCATCTACAACTATCATACCCACCTCACCATGTCTGACACATGCTTTATATAATATTGTAAGTATGAGACCTTTACTTTCTATGGTCAATACCTGCTATGATCCGTCCGGGATTGCAGCAAGGAAGCATGCCCCACGCAACAGGTGACACCCTGCCGCCTGCTGCATTTACTCACGATAACTAAGCTGCATGAATAAGCCCCATAGCAGGGGCAAAATGTTGCACCTTCAGAATATAGACGTTATAATCTATGTGCCCGATGGTCTGTCGGACGTCCCATATCTTGCGGATCATTCGTGATATACAGGAGTGACAGATGGATACTAAAGATCCCGAAAAACAGAATACCGCACGGCTTTCCAACTCCGAGTCCAACCGTATCACAAGGGAGTGTATACAGACTGCTCTTGCCATACTCTTAGAGTCAAAGGATCTTGAGCATATCACCATCAGCGAGCTTGTGAAAAAAGCCGGCGTATCCCGTACGGCCTTCTACAGAAACTATAATACAAAACAGGATATCATCGATGAGATCGTGGAACTGACGTCCTTCTATCTGTCAGAGCTGGTATATGAAGCCACCCTCTCAAACGATTCTTACCCCCTGTTCTTAACCCTTTTCGATTACATAAGGAATAACGAAGCTGTCTTTATGATGCTGCTTAAGAATTCGTTCTATGAAAAGATCGCTCAGCTCTTTGAGGAGGATTACCCCCTCACCAAAAGCGAAGCCAGATATATATGGATCGGATATTATGGTATGCTGAGAGATATACAGCTTAGCTGGTGCAATCACGGGATGAAGGAGAGCAATGAAGAGATGGCAAGGATCTGCAGCAATATAACCTCCTTCATGCTGGATAACCAGCAGCGCCTAGATGAGAATTTCTCTGCCGGAGCAAAGGCAGTGGTTCAGAAGCGCCTGCAGGATAAGTGATCAATGCTCACTTATGAACAGGATCCCCAGGGTTCCCGGTCCGCAGTGACTTGATATGACTCCGCCGGCTCTTGTTATATGGATGCTCTCAAAGTGTCCCAAAGACTCAAGATATGACCTTACTTCCATGACAGTTCCGTCATCGCACCCAGAGTGAGTGATGAACACATGATCCTTCTCCGCCTTAAGCAGTTCTTCTTTCAGATCGTTCTCATACTCCTTTATGACACGCAACAGATGTCCGCGGTATTTCTTGCCGGGGAGCATCCTTCCTTCTTTAACATTTATCCTCGGATGAAGCTTAAGCACGGCTCCTGCCATTGCGGCAAGTCCGCTGCATCGACCTCCTCTGTGCAGATATACCAGGGTATCGACTACAAAGCTGGCTCGGACGTAAGGAATCGCCCGGCTGACTGCCGACAGTATCTCATCACAGCTCTTTCCTTCCCTAACCATACTGCAGGCCTTCAGTATCAGGAGTCCTATACCGGTTGAAAGGCTTCTGGAATCCACAACATGTACCTTGTCCTCCATACCCAGCTCCTCCGCCGCCAGGCGGCAGATATTTCCAGACGAAGACATTTCTTCAGATATCACGAATATGATTATATCGTCGTACTCTCTGTATCGTGACAGGATATCCGCGACCTTTTCCATGGAGGGTGCCGATGTCTTCGGAGTCGTATCATTTTTGTCGGACCAGGCATATATCTCATCGGGAGTTATGCCCTCTCCGTCCTCGTATTCCTCGTTCCCCAGTAATATGTGAAGGGGTATGATGTCTATCCCATACTCCTCCAGAAGGTCCTTTGAAAGATCCGATGTGCTGTCGCTTAATATCTTGATCATTTTCTGTTGCCTTTCGTTGTAGCAAGAGTGTTTACCGGCAAAGCTCGGCGGGAAGAAGATACTCTCCCGCTTTGCCGGCAAATTCTATAAAGTATACTTTATTGCGGATACTGTTTCGCAGGATCGACGGGAAGCAGGTGTTTTCTGCTTGAAGTTTTTTCTCGGCTATGTGACT
>CAMOIV010000057.1 GCA_946616305.1 uncultured Lachnospiraceae bacterium
ATAAATACAAGGCAGACAGGTTCGTGCTCATATCCACGGATAAGGCAGTGAATCCCACCAATATCATGGGAGCCACCAAGAGGATATGCGAGATGATAGTCCAATCCTATGACAGGAAGGGCGAGACCTCCTTTGTTGCCGTAAGGTTCGGTAACGTGCTGGGTTCATCCGGATCGGTTATCCCTCTCTTTAAGAAGCAGATAGCGGCAGGAGGCCCCGTGACTGTTACGGATCCCAGGATAATCAGGTATTTCATGACCATACCCGAGGCTGTATCCCTGGTGCTCCAGGCAGGAGCCTATGCCAAGGGGGGAGAGATCTTTGTCCTGGATATGGGAGAGCCGGTCAAGATAGACGATCTTGCCAGGAATCTCATAAGGCTTTCGGGATTTGTCCCCGGAGAGGATATAGAGATCAAATATACGGGACTCAGGCCCGGTGAGAAGCTCTATGAGGAGATGCTCATGGAGGAGGAGGGATTGCAGGATACTCCCAACTCCCTGATACATATAGGCAAGCCCATTGAGATGGATGAGGAGACCTTCTTTGAGAAGTTATCGGAGCTTAATCAGGAATCCAAAGAGGAAAAGGCGGATGTAAGGGAGTGGATCAAGGATCTGGTCCCCACATACGAGTACACTCCCGGAACAGGCATGTACAGTGACGGAAAGAATGAATAGGTGGCAGATATGACAGAGATAAAGCCTTTTAAGAAAAGAGTATGGTTATCAAGCCCCACAATGCATGGGGAGGAGCTGGATTATATAAAGCAGGCCATAGACAGCAACTGGGTGACTACGGCAGGAGAGAATATAAACGAGCTTGAGAAGATGATGGCCTCCTATGTGGGGATGGATCATGCCGTAGGATTATCATCAGGCACCGCAGCCCTTCATATGTGCATGAAGCTTGCGGGAGAGCGGATCAATCCCGGAGCAAAGCCCGGCAGAGCCCTTGAGGGTATGAGGGTATTCTGTTCCGACATGACCTTCGATGCTTCGGTAAATCCCGTGGTCTACGAAGGGGGAGAGCCTGTATTCATCGATACTGAGCCCGATACCTGGAATATGGACCCCAAGGCTTTAAAGAAGGCCTTTGAGACCTATCCCGATACAAAGCTGGTGGTGCTGGCTCATCTCTACGGAGTCCCTGCAAAGATGGACGAGATACTGTACCTTTGCAGGAAATACGAGGCGCTTCTCATAGAGGATGCGGCAGAGGCTCTGGGAGCCGAGTACTCGGGAGACATAGCCAAAGGGAAATGCGGATCCTTCGGAGATTTCGCTGTCATATCCTTTAACGGCAACAAGATAGTGACGGGATCCAGCGGCGGCATGTTCCTTACCAGGAGCGAAGAGGATGCAAATAAGGTCCGCAAGTGGTCAACACAGAGCAGAGAGGATGCTCCATGGTACCAGCACGAGGAGCTGGGATACAATTACAGGATGAGCAACCTTATAGCAGGTGTCGTAAGAGGCAACATGCTGCATATCGATGAACATATAGCAAGCAAGAAGGCCATCTATGAAAGATACAGGGAGGGCTTTGCATCACTCCCGGTTTCCATGAACCCCTTCGAGAGCAAGGCAGCCCCCAACTACTGGCTCTCGGGACTTCTGGTGGACGCTGATCATATGTGCCCTCAGGTAAGGGGAGAGAAGGATTATCTCTACACTCCCGAATCCGGCAAGAGCTGTCCCTGCCAGATACTTGACAGATTAAACGAGCTTAATGCAGAGGGAAGACCTGTTTGGAAGCCCATGCATATGCAGCCCATATATATGAACAATGCCTTTATCACAAAGGACGGCAGCGGCAGAGCCGTATCCAATGCATATATCAAGGCGGGAAAAGCCACTGATTGCGGAGCTGACATATTTGCCAGAGGTCTCTGCCTGCCCAGTGACAATAAGATGACTGCGGAAGATCAGGCTTTGATAATAGAAGCCGTTAAGAGACTGTTTGACTGATGTTCTATCAAAAGGTTATCAAAAGACTGCTGGACATAATACTATCCCTGACAGCCATCATACTGCTGTCTCCGGTTTTGATCATCCTTGCCGTACTAGTGAGAGTGAAGCTGGGAAGTCCGGTGCTGTTTCGTCAGCAAAGGCCGGGATATAAGGGTAAGATCTTCGGATTGATGAAGTTTCGGACCATGACGGATGAGAAGGATGAAAACGGAGAGCTGCTTCCCGATGAGGTAAGGCTTACAGCCTTCGGTAAAAAGCTTCGCTCCACATCCCTTGATGAGCTTCCGGAATTCTTTAACATACTTCGGGGTGACATGTCCTTTGTGGGACCGCGCCCCCTGCTTGTCCAGTATCTTCCCTTATATAACGAGGAGCAGGCCCACAGGCACGATGTGCTGCCGGGACTTACGGGGCTTGCCCAGGTCAACGGCCGCAATGCCATCTCATGGGAGCAGAAATTCGAATATGATGTGTATTATACAAGACACATTTCCTTCCTTCTGGACGCAAAGATAGTATTCCTTACCGTATACAAGGTACTGAAGAGAGACGGTATCTCATCGGAGAATTCCGCCACCATGGAATTCTTTACCGGTACAAAGACTGGAGAGTGATGCTATGGGAATAAAAAAGATCAATATCCTCATACTTTCCGCGGGAAGGAGAGTTGAGCTGGTAAACTGTTTCAAGCAGGCCCGTGACAGGCTTAAGATAGACGGAGATGTGATAGCCTGCGACTGCAGCAATCTGGCTCCGGCGCTCTATTTCGCAGATCAAAGATGTCAGGTTCCCAGGATATCGGATAATGATGCCTATATAGAGGCCATAAAGGAGATATGCATTAAGAATGAGGTATCTCTTATAGTTCCCACCATAGATACTGAGCTTCTGCTGCTGGCAGAGCGACGGGAGGAGATAGAAAAAGCCACAGGGGCAAGAGTACTTATTTCCTCCTACGATGTCATAAAGATCTGCAGGGATAAGACCAATACCCAGAAATGGCTGGAGGAACACGGCTTCCTTGCACCCAGGATGATCAGTGATGAGGACATCGAGGCGGAAAGAGTCACATATCCCCTCTTCATCAAGCCTCTGGACGGATCCTCCTCCATCAATGCCTTTAAGGCTGACAGCAGGGAGGAGATAGATACCTTCAGGGAGATCATAGGTGAGGGGCAGTATATCATCCAGGATTTCATGGAAGGGACGGAATATACCGTTGACTGCTTCCTGGATTTCGAGGGCCATCTCATAACCATAGTCCCCAGGATAAGGATAGCCACCAGGAGCGGCGAGATAGCTAAGGGCAGGATAGTAAGGGATGTGGCCATAATCGAGGATGTAAAGAGGCTCCTTACGGAGCTTGCACCAATAGGACACATAACCATCCAGTGCATGAGAACAGACGAGGGCATAGAGTACATCGAGATCAATCCCAGATTCGGAGGAGGAGCTCCCATGTCCATCATGGCAGGGGCGGACTCCTGTGAGAACCTCTACAGGCTCCTAATGGGGCAGAGACTGACATACAGCAATAACTTCAGGGACAATGTCACCTTCCTTCGATTCGACTCTTCCATCATGTTAAATGAAGACAATGAGCCGGAGATGTAACAGGTTTGCGACAGGCTTGAGGCAGGTTTGTAACAGACTTGAGGCAGGTTTGTAACAGACCTGTGGCAGGTTGACATAAATTGTATTGTGGTTTACATAATAATTAGAAGCGCCGGATAACACATGGAAATAAAGGACAAACACAGGATAAAAGCCGTCATCTTTGATCTGGATGACACACTCATACCCGAATATGACTTTGTCATGAGCGGATATCGGTATATGTCTCATATACTGGAGGACAGGCTTAATAAAAGCGCCGACGAGATCTTTGACAAGCTGAAGGAGCTTTCAAAGGAGACCTACAGCAGGGCCTTTGACAGGCTCTTTGAGGCATACGGTTTTATTCCCTCACCTGAAGAAATGAGGGATTATATTGATAAATACAGGAATCATCCGGCTGATGTATCCTTTTATCCCGATGTGATGCAGACTCTGCAGGGATTGAAGGAGCGGGATATACTTACCGGGATAATCTCTGACGGTGAGGTGTCAAGACAGGAAAACAAGCTTAAAAGCGCAAAGGGAGAGGGCCTTTTTGATGTCATCATATGGAACGATTCCTTTGGCAGCACGGAATACAGGAAGCCCAATCCTCACGGATTCTTTGTCATGGCAGAGAAAATGGGACTTTCTCCCTCAGAGATGGTCTATATAGGAGACAATCCCTCCAAGGATTTTCATGTGATGCTCGATATGCCCATAAGGACTGCCAGGATCATAAGAGACAGGGGCATCTACAGGGACCGGGATTATCTTGATGGGGTGCGGGAGACCTTCCTTCTAGACAGTCTTACGGATATCCTTGATATCATCGATGGGGAAGCAGGGGAATAAAAAAACATGAGTCTGATCTCCATTCAATTTGCCATATTTATGCTCATCCTCCTTACAGTGTATTATCTGGTGCCGGGGAAGCATCAATGGAAGGTTCTGCTTGCTGCGAGCCTTTGTTTTTACGTCTTTGCAAAACCGGTTTACATAATTTTTATCCTCACATCCATAGCAGTAACATGGTATCTTATGAGGAAGCCCACCAGGGCCCGCCTTATATGGACCATAGTCATAAACCTGGGGATACTCATAGTCTTCAGATACAGTGTGTACTTCGGCATTCATGATCTTTTGGTGCCTCTTGGCATGTCCTTTTACACCTTTATGACCTTAGGCTATGCTCTGGACTGTTATGACAGAAAGATAGAGCCCTGCGACAACCTGTTTCATTATGCCCTGTTCATTTCCTATTTCCCTCAGATAACGGAGGGACCCATCGGTACATATCAGGATATGAAGGACAGGCTCATAGCCGTCCATCGCTTCGACCGGGATAATATCATAAAGGGCGGATACCGGGTGATACAGGGACTTTTCAAGAAGCTTGTCATAGCCGGGAGGCTTTCCTACTATGTGGACACCGTATACGGGAACCCCAAAGCCTATGGAGGCCTTACCCTTATAGCCGCAACCTTCTTTTATGCCATAGAGCTTTATGCGGATTTCTCGGGATATATGGATATAGCCTGCGGGATCTCGGGGATGCTGGGGATTAAGCTTAAGGAAAACTTCATGAGACCTTATTTCTCAAAGAACGTGCCCGAATACTGGCGCAGATGGCATATCTCACTTAACGAATGGTTTTCCACTCATCTTTTCATGCCTGCTGTGACCTCGGGGTGGAACAAGAAGATATCAAAGGTAATGTATAAGATATTCCCCAAGGCCAAAAAGGGGACCATAAGGATGATATTCCCCATGATCATTGTATGGATAACCACAGGTATCTGGCATGGTGCTGAGGCTGTGTACGTGGCCTGGGGTGTTTATTTCGCAGTGATCATGCTCCTGTCGGTATGCACTGCCGCCTGGGTTAAGAGCTTTTCCGAGAAGATACACTGGAAGGCAGACAGGCTGTATGCAAGGATCTTCCAGACTGTAAGGACCTTCGTGATAGTCTGTTTAGGCGAGGTGCTTTTCAGATCCGAGACCCTTTCGGACGCCTTTCATGTATACAAGGGTATATTTACGGATACAAGGATAAATGCGGCCTCTGTGATAGGGGCTCTTACTCCCTTCGGTAACGGCAACCAGGCAGCGGCATCCGTCATCATCATAGCCCTCCTTATAGGCGGGCTCTTCGTAACGGAGCTCATGGCGGAGCATAACGAAAAGGCCTTTATGAAGCACAGATGCGTATATGCCGGGGTTCTCATGGTGGTCACCGTGCTTTTTGGAGTGGCAGGACAGTCAAGCTTTATGTATCAGGCATTTTAGGATATGAAGAGGATAATAATAACAATACTGATCTCAATATTTATCATCACAGGTGCGGTGGCATCAAAGAACCTGTATTCCTGCAGGATCCCCATTAAAAACCGCGGCATAAGTGACGCCATCGCCTCCGGGGATCTGGATCTTCTGTTCATCGGGTCCTCCACCTTCAGGTCCAATGTGGACATGCACCTTTTGGACGATGCCTATGAAGGAAGGGTTTATGACATATCATATGGCGGGAATCAGTGCGTTGCAACCTCCATACAGTATGATGAGATAAAGTCAAGGTCGGATCATGATTACGGCCTTATGGTCTTTGAGATGGGCCCCCTCATGATAACCGAGGACGTAAAGCTGTCCGACTCCAGAGTCATATGGGATCTGTCCCTTAAGGGAAAGCTGGATCTATATAATGAGATGAGGAAGGCGGGGAATACGGACGCTTCCGTGGCCTATGAGTACTTTATCACATCAGGGATGGATGACCTTATAACCTATCCGGTGACCGAAAGGATCTACGCTACCAGGTACTACAAGGGAAGCAAAACCGATGCCACACAGTCTCCCGGAGCCGAAGTCCTTGACAGTGAGGAATTCGATATAAGCGATGCCATGCCCAACGAAGCCCAGGAGAGGGCAGTCAGGGATATCATAGAGAAATGCAAAAGGGACGGTCAGGCGTTTGTATTCCTTGAAAGCCCTGTTTATTACAGACTGGGCGAGGATCCCGTATATAAAAAGTACGAGGAAAGGTTCATCAGACTGCTTAAGGAGGAGGATGCTCCCTATATCCTGGCATCAGAGGCGGACTTTGACGATCATTTAGCAGAATACTTCGAGGATATGAACCACATGTCCGATGCGGGCAGAAAGGCCTACACCCGGGAGCTTATCAGGATCTTAAAGGATCGGCAGAATTGATATCAAAGCTTGGGACGGTATCTCTTGCCAGATAGTCGGCATCACCCTCGCAGATCACCACCTTTGGGAGATCGCGGCTTAGGAAAAGTCCCATGGCTTCAGTCACTGCATAGGCTCCTATGTTGCAAAAGACCAGAAGATCCCCTATGGCGGGCTCGCATTTCGTATAATCCCTTACCACCACATCGTTGGTGGTACAAAGAGATCCGCAAAGGGCCCATCCCGGGTTTTTGGATCCCTTATCACTCTTATCCGATACCGTATTATGAGGCGAAGCTGCTTCACCATTCGATCTGAAGTGCTTTATCACAGGTATCTTCATACCCATCATGCTCCCCAGATAATTGATATGATTGATGCCGCCGTCCATGATGCACCAGTTTCTGCCTGCGGATTGCTTTATGTCAACCACCCTTGTGAGGTAGTATCCGCAGCTGCTGGCAAGGAATCTGCCCATCTCCACAGTGAGATCGCACCATGAGGCAGCTTCTCTTAGGGAAGCGGCAAGCTCCTTTACGGGCCTTAAGGTATCGCTTAGATCGTCGCTCTCAAAATAAGGGAAGGGAAGACCCGGCCCGTATTCCAGCCTTTGCAGGGGAAGATCCGAGGCTTCCCTCATCCTTACGAAAACGTCCTTAAGGTCCTCAAGCTCCTTTATCTGGTGCTTAAGCTTCTCCCTCTGGGTGCCGGTAAAATAGTGCATCCCAATTATGTCAACCAGATCGTTCTTCGATGAGAGCACTGTCCCAAGGTCGTCCTCCGACATGCCAAACTGGCTTCCGGCTGTAAGTCTTGGCAGGACGGAAACCCTTTTCCCCAGTCTTTTCGAGACATCGCATATCAGCTCATAGTGCCTCAAAGACTCCGCAGTGAGCACGGCGGCTCCGTAGTTTATGGCATCCTCTATGTCCTCTGAGTCCTTATATACTCCGGAATATATGATCATGGATCCCGGAACCTCGTATCTTTTGCAGATCTGAAGTTCTCCCGGAGAACAGACCTCAAAGAAGTTTACATAACTCATAAGCGCCGGTATGAGGAAAGGATTTGCCTTTATGGAATAACAGAGCTTTATGGGACTGTCATGGAATCCCTCATTCATTATCTCCCTTATCCTGACTGCTCTTTTTTGTACCTCATCCGCGTCAAAAACGTAGGTCGTGGTGCCGTATCTGTCAGCTATGTCAATAAGTCTTGCATCATCCATGGGATTCATATGAGCTCCTTTAAAGCGTTTCGGTCTATCTTGCCGTTCTTGTTCATGGGAAAATCATCCAAAGGAATGGTTTTCTGGGGTATCATGTAGGGAGGGAGCTTCTTTTTCAGCTCTTCATTCACATCCTCCTTATCCATGCCTCCGCTGTAGAAGAGGATGAGCTTCTGACGTTTCTCGTCGTACAGACAGCAGGCCCTTGATACATCATTAAGGGACATGGCCGAAACCTCTATCTCTCCAAGCTCAACCCGCTGTCCCATGTGCTTTATCTGGAAATCCTTACGTGAGGTGTATACCAGGCTGCCGTCCTCAAGATACATGCCCAGATCCCCGGTACGGTAGATCCTTTCTTCAAAGGCTTTGTTAACGGGATTATCTGTAAATACCTGGGCGGTCTTTTCAGGGTCTTTATAATAACCCAGAGCAAGACAGCTTCCTGCGACACAGATCTCACCTTCAATACCGGGATCCGATACTATCATATCATTATCATCCAAAAGGAAGACCTTTTCGTTCCTGAAGGGTATGCCTATGGGCAGGAGTTCGTCCTTCTCATACTCCCGGTCCAGAATATGATAGGTACAGTTACAGGTGATCTCGGTCGGTCCGTAAAGGTTTACATAAGTTGCGAAGGGCAGGTATTTCTTCCATTTATTCAACTGTTTCACCGGCATGATCTCGCCGCTGAACATGATCTTGTCAAGCTTTTCGGGAGTCCTGTAATCCAGGGCGTTCATTATGGATACAAAGCACATGGCGGATACAGCCCATATGACGGTGGTGACGTCATTGTCACATATATAATCCATAAGGACGGTGGGATTTGTAAAATAAGGTCTGGGGATCAGGCATACGGTGGCTCCTGTAAATATGCCGCTGTATATATCCTTGACTGAAACATCGAAGTCAAAGGGAGCCTGATTGGCCAGAGTATCACTGCTGTCTATACCGAAGGTATCGGTAAATACCGTGATGAAATCTATAACGGATCTGTGGCCTACCACCACACCCTTAGGGGTGCCGGTGCTGCCGCTGGTGAAGTTTACATAAAGCGGAAGCGTGTCATAAAACTCTCTGCGTCTGTCCTGCAAAGCGGCATCGTCAGGGGCTTTATCGGATATTGTTGACATAATATTATTTATGTTAACTATGCGCGAAGACATGATGTCAATACCGGCCATGGCCCTTAAGGCTTCCTCATTCTCGTCATCGGTTATGATGAGAGCGGGATCAAGCAGGGAAAGAACCTTAAATGCCCTGTCGGAGGGCTGCCTCACATCTATAAAACTGTAGAAACCGTTTGCATATACTGTCCCGAACATGCATACCAGGGCTTCCACATTCTTTTCCATATAGAAGGCAACGGCTTCACCTGTACGAACCGGGAGGATGTGATCTCCTGATATCAACATGGAACCCAGGATCCGGGCTTTCCTGTCAAGAACCCCAAAGCTTATATCCATGCCGGGATATATGAAGGCCGTCTTATCGCCGTACAGGGCGGCTGTGTTTTCAAGATATTCCAATATATTATCCATGAGATAGAATCTAACCCCAGAAGCATCGGGTGTCAACTTTTCTTTGTAAAACACAGCCATTCATTGTATGATATTAGGGTGAGAGAATAAAGACCAAAGCGGCATGGGATGATGCATCGGACCGCGCTGCAAAACTTTGTAAGAAAGGGTGATCAAAAATGGAAAAAACAAGATCCAATGAAGCACGTGTCAACAGAACGGCTATGATCCTTTTTACCGTCCTGACATCCATCATATGTCTGGCGTATATCGTCCAGCTTATCAAGGGAGAGGCGGGGATGGATAAGTTCCTTCCTGTTGAGATATTCGATCTGAGTCCCATGATCATAGGGTGGATACTCTATAAGAAGAATCCGGATACGGATTATATCAAGCATGTTATCGGTATAGGCTACGGCTTGTTCTATCTTACCGTATGTCTCATAACCACCAATACAATTCTGGTATTCGTATATGCCATACCTACCGTTATACTTACCGCAATGTTCAATGATTTCAGGCTTTCCGTTACTTCAGGCATCGGAGTTTCCGTCATAGCCATCATCCATGCTGTCAAGTTTGCCACATCAAGGAACTGGGCAGACGGAGCCATGGCGGATTTTGAGATAGAAGTACTGATCATGATCATCGTATCGGTGTTCTCCATCGTGGTCAACAAGGTCATCACCGATATCAATGCCACCAGATTACAGGTTATCAACGATACCGGCGAGAAGAATCAGCATATGCTGTCTGAGGTCATGCAGGTATCCGGAGATCTCATCAAGGATGTTGAGGAGGTTTCCGAGAAGATAACACAGCTTGCGACCTCCAGTGAGGAAACTCTCACATCCATGAGAGAGGTGCAGTCAGGTACCACGGACACAGCGGAGTCCGTACAGAACCAGATGCTCAAGACCGAGGAGATCCAGACACAGATCGAAAATGTGACAAATGCATCAAGAGAGATCGGATCCAATACTAATGATGCCGTTGAGGCTATCCGCGAAGGCAGAGAGAACATAGCAAAGCTCATAAGCCAGTCAAAGGCTTCCGAAGAAGCCGGCAACAGCGTGGTTTCCGGAGTTGAGGGCCTTAAGGCATCCACAGCCCAGATGGAGACCATCGTATCTCTGATACAGTCTGTGGCATCACAGACAAGCCTTCTGGCACTTAATGCCTCCATCGAGGCTGCAAGGGCAGGCGAGGCCGGCAGAGGCTTTGCAGTAGTGGCTTCCGAGATATCGAATCTTGCAGGCCAGACTCAGGACGCTACAGAGAATATAAACAAGCTCATCGAAGGCATATCCGATGAGATCAATGAAGTGGTGGTATCCATCAATTCACTGGTGGAGAGCAATCAGGAGCAGAACCAGTCCGCCAATGTTACAAGTGAGAGCTTTGACAGGATAGTTGAGAGCGCCAGAAGGATCAGAGATAATTCCGGTGAGCTTACCCAGATAGTTGATAAGCTGGCAACAGCCAACCATGAGATCGTAGACAGCATCCAGACCATATCGGCTATCTCCGAGGAGGTTTCGGCTCATTCCACTACCACCTGCCAGGCTACGGAATCCAATCAGCTCATCCTTGATGATGTGAGGGATCTTGTAAGCGACATGAACAAAGCAGCAGATCAACTTAAGTCGATAAACAATGCGTAACGGTGCTTCCCTCATATGAGCAAGGGCAGAAATAAAACCATAGACATAGGCATAGAAGAAGGGATAGGATATCTGGACCGCGTAATAAATGTACGCGGTCCGCTTGCGTTGTCAGATATCACGGATAAGACCATAATGGGTGACACCTTTGATATCATGGGATCCCTGCCCAAAGAGTTTGCGGATCTCGTTATTGTGGATCCTCCCTATAATATCCAGAAGGATTTTAACGGCAGCTCCTTTAAGCACACTCCCGATGAGGAATATGCCGCCTATACCGAAAAGTGGCTGTCCCTTGTCATACCTCTCCTGAAAAGGACAGGCAGTATCTATGTGTGCTGTGACTGGCAGTCGGGGCCCATGATCTATGAGGTTCTGAAAAAGCATCTCATAGTAAGGAACCGCATTACCTGGCAGAGAGAGAAAGGGAGAGGTGCAAAGAGCAACTGGAAGAACGGCATGGAGGATATATACTTTGCCACGGTATCGGATGATTACACCTTTAACGTGGATGCCGTAAAGCTCCGCCGCAGGGTCATAGCCCCCTATAAGAAGGACGGAGAGCCAAAGGACTGGGAAGCCACCGAGGAGGGAAATTTCCGCAATACCCATCCATCCAACTTCTGGGATGACATATCCATACCATACTGGTCCATGCAGGAGAATACGGCCCATCCCACACAGAAGAGCGAAAAACTTCTGGCCAAGCTCATCCTGGCCAGTTCAAACGAGGGGGACATGATCTTCGATCCCTTTCTGGGATCCGGTTCAACCTCCGTTACGGCCAAAAAGCTGGGAAGGCATTACGCCGGCATAGAAAGAGACAGGCAATACTGCATCTGGGCTGAGAAGAGGCTTGAGATGGCAGATTCAGATAAGAGCATCCAGGGATACACAGACGGTGTGTTCTGGGAGAGAAATACGAGCAGAGAACAGGCGAGGAAAAGATGAAGATACTGTTTTTATTCCAGATATTCGATCATAAAAAATCGACAATATACCTGGACCTGGTAAGAGAATGCCGAGACAGGGGGCATGAGGTTTTCCTCATAGCGGGAAATACTGACATGTCACTGCCTGACGGCATATGTGATGTTGACGGTATGAAGACCGTATATATGAAGCTTCCGGATCAGTTCGGGGTCAATCCCGTAAAGAAGGCCCTGATACAGATGTCCATTCCCCGCAGGATGAAGCAGATCCTTAAAACGGAGCTTAAGGATCAGGTCTTTGACATCATCGCCTATCCTACACCGCCTATTACACTTGCTCCGGTATTGGGATATATAAAAAAGCACAGGAAGGATGGGGTAAACTATCTGATGCTCAAGGACATCTTCCCGCAGAATGCGGTGGATCTCAAGATGTTTTCCGAAAGAAGCCCCATATACAGGTACTACAGACGGATGGAGGGAAAGCTCTATGAGTACTCCGACCGCATAGGCTGTATGTCCGAAGCAAACATGGCATATCTCATGGAGCATAACCCCAAGATCCCTGAAGGGAAGATAGAGTATTTCCCCAATACCGTGAAGGTGCATGATATAGGCGGAAAGAAGAGGGGACAAAGCACGGGAAACACTCCGGAGGCGACAGGAGAGAGCATCCCGGATAACGGCCATGACAGAACCCTAAGTATTGTATTCGGAGGGAATATGGGCAGACCTCAGGACATAGAGGGGCTTCTTGACTCCATAAAATGCTGCGGGGAGGACCCCATGCTCAAGAATGTGCATTTTTCCTTCATAGGAGACGGGTCGGAATCCCGCAAGATAGAGGCTTTTATCAGGGAAGAGGCACCCGAAAACCTGACCTATTCCCATGCTCTCGACAGGGAAGCCTACGAAACCCTGCTTCAGGACGCGGATCTTGGCATGATAAGCCTTGGCGCCGATTTTACCATCCCTAACTTTCCTTCAAGGCTTCTGTCCTATATGCAGATAGCAAAGCCTGTGTTTGCGGTGGTTGATGAGGCTACGGATATAGATACTGTCATAACAGAGAAAGCCTGCTGCGGCTATGCCTGCAAGGCGGGAGATGCCAAGAGCTTTATGGCAGTTCTTGGAAGGATCCTTGAGGAAAGGGACTCGCTGGAGGAGCTTGGCCTGAGGGGGCGTAAGTATCTTGAGGAGCACTTTAATACGGGCATCTCGGTGGATATCCTTGAGAAGGCCTGTACCCGCTGAAAGCCATACTTTATTGCCAATCTATTTAGGGCAAGGCACTTGATATTTTTTTCTCCGCGCTACATACCCACTAAATTCAAGCGTCGCTGCGAGACAGTCGATCTCAATACACGCTGCGACGGGGCCAGGCCCGTCTTGCGTGAAAAATCGATCTCCTTCTTGCTCGCTTTCATTAAGTGGTATGTGCTGATAGCTCCGAAAAATCATATCAACCGCCTGGCCCGCGAAACAGTATCCGCAATAAAGTATACTTTATTGTCATCGTGTATATAGCAAGGCGGGAGAAGGTGTTTTCTGCGCA
>CAMOIV010000058.1 GCA_946616305.1 uncultured Lachnospiraceae bacterium
ATGTCAGAAAAATGACGGATCAAAGTCTATATTATCAAGATACAGCCTCTCAAATCCGGGCTCGGATGCCAGATCTACAACTTTGATCCTTTCAGATATCTCTTCAGCTTGTTTTATTCCAAGGTCAACGTCACTGCATATCAGCTCCGTACAACCCTTAAGAGACGTGTTTCCCACAGCTACGGTGGATCCTTCCAGCTCCTTCGGTATAAGTCCCACCCTGACAGCAGAATCAATGTCTATGGCATAACCCATACCTCCTGCCAGATATAGCTTATCTATATCGGCGTAGGTGATCCCTGCCTTGACGCACAGTGTCCAAAGGCCGGATATTATGGCAGCCTTTGCAAGCTGTACCTGTCTCATATCCTCCTGGGTAAACACTATGTCCGATCTGTCCGGTCTTTTCGTTATCCTGTAACACTCGCCGGATATGAACGTTCCATGTACGTCACAGAAGCCGTGTTTTATCAACTCTGCAGCACAATCTATCACACCGCTGCCGCATAAACCCATGACACGATCGTCGTTCTCTATGGTGGAATAAGAGCATTTTCCATCCTCTTCTATCTTCATATGATCGATCGCACCGGGTACGGATGCAATACCGCAAGTTATATTTCCCCCTTCGAACACGGGCCCTGCCGATGCGGAGCAAGTTAGCACCGTGTTATCATTGTAAAGCCCCATTTCTCCGTTGGTTCCCAGATCCATTACGGCAATAAATCCACCCGCTTTCATTTTGTGGGCATCTATATCGTTTGATATTGTTCCGTTATGGCATTTTATATCGTTTGATATCGTATTTTTGCCAAATTTCATATCTGCCGATACGAAATCGCCCGTTATAATATCCTTTGATATGCTATTTTTGCCGTTTTCCATATCTCTCGATATTATATCATGCGTTTTATTCATCAAAAAATACAATCCGGAGACAATATCTCCTCCAATAAAAGCAGATGTTCCCGGAAAAATAACAACCCGCGTATCTTTGATAAATTCTTCATTTAAACCAAGTGCTTCTTTTGCACTGGTATCTACAGTTTTTATTTGTTCCGGCTCATATGGATAACGCCCCAGCGGCAATAGATCACACCCCATCAACGTATTGATCATGGTGGTGTTACCCGCTAAAGCTATAACATCCAGTTTTTTGACGTTATGTTTACCGAGCAGGGAGTATATAACATTTTTAATGTCCGTTTGCATCCCAAATTGCATTTCTTTATATCTGCCCGAATTTATTCGAGAAATAACATCGGCGCCATATTTTTTATTGGAATTTTCCAAAGATTTTGCGCCAAAAATCCTGCATTTCGAAATTTCGACTATAACACCCGCGATAGTTGTGGTCCCGATGTCTATAGCAACGCCAAAACGCCCGCTATCAGAGTCTATGGTATCCCCTGATATTGTTTCGTCGACGTCTAAAATCCTCATCTGTTTTGATTGATTGACGACCTCTATATGACACCCGGTTTTATATTCCGTTCTACAAGCCAAAACAGGCGGTTGCTTATCAATGATAACGAGACATTTTTTACATGTTCCGTTACCTCCGCAGGGGCAATCAATACTTATGTTGTTGTTTCTGAGGTATTCCAGGACGTTCATTTAGATATCACTTGTTATTCCGGTGCATTTTTGATTTCAATTGTTATGCGTCATTAATAGTTGCTGCTATTTACCAGTATTTACAAGGATTATACCGTAGTTCAGGGTGTTATTCAAGCCTATAAGTTCCTAATGTTATTTTGTGATTCCCTCTTAACTATATGAGATCGTCGCATCTAACGGTAAACGCATGTTATCGATTTTAACCTTCGAGATCACTATGGGATCGTTACAAGAACAGTTTAGATGTGAATGACAAGACGTCTTCAGGCGAAGTATGGGAAATATTCAGGATGGGCCCAGGCCAGACTCGCCTATTGGGCTCACTTATTGATTCATTTACTTGCTCAACAGGGGGGATTCGCGATAGGCCCTCTATCAGCCTCATATACGGGATTTTGCTGTTTTGGCACTTATTCATACGCTCGTCCCCTCCAATCCCCTGTATGAGCCTCTGAGGGCGACCGTTTCTTCTTTTTTTATGATCAAGCTTCGTATCTAGCTCGGATCACGTTCTTATTAGCCTCATATGGACGTAAAACAGGCACGGTATGAATACCGTGCCTGCCTTGTAAACTGCTTATTAAATCTCTTATCGTATGGATCTTTCAGATCAAAGCTGAGGACCTGCAGCAACAAGTGCTTTACCTGCATCGTTGCTCTCATACTTCTTGAAGTTCTTCTGGAATCTCTCAGCAAGATCCTTAGCCTTTGTCTCCCACTCGGAAGCATCAGCATATGTATCACGAGGATCAAGGATGCCTGAATCAACGCCGGGAAGCTCTGTGGGAACCTCGAAGTTGAAGTAAGGGATCTTCTTGGTGGGAGCCTTGAGAACATCGCCATTAAGGATAGCATCGATGATACCACGGGTATCCTTGATGGAGATTCTCTTTCCTGTGCCATTCCATCCTGTGTTTACAAGATAAGCCTTTGCACCGCTCTTCTTCATCTTCTTAACCAGTTCCTCGCCGTACTTCGTAGGATGAAGCTCAAGGAAAGCCTGTCCGAAGCAAGCTGAGAATGTAGGTGTAGGCTCTGTGATGCCTCTCTCTGTTCCGGCAAGCTTAGCCGTGAAGCCTGACAGGAAGTAGTACTGTGTCTGCTCGGGATCGAGGATAGATACGGGAGGAAGCACTCCGAATGCATCAGCTGAAAGGAAGATAACATTGTCTGCATCAGGACCTGATGAGATCTTGTTGACATTCTTTGCGATCTTCTCGATATGCTCGATAGGATATGATACACGGGTATTCTCTGTAACGCTCTTGTCAGCGAAGTCTATCTTGCCGTTAGCATCTACTGTAACGTTCTCAAGAAGAGCATTTCTCTTGATAGCATTGTATATATCAGGCTCGGAATCCTTGTCGAGGTTGATAACCTTCGCATAGCATCCGCCCTCGAAGTTGAACACGCCGTTGTCATCCCAGCCGTGCTCGTCATCACCGATGAGAAGTCTCTTGGGATCTGTTGAAAGTGTAGTCTTACCTGTTCCTGAAAGACCGAAGAAGATAGCTGTATGCTTACCTTCCATATCGGTATTGGCTGAGCAATGCATGGAAGCCATGCCCTGAAGAGGGAGATAATAGTTCATCATTGAGAACATACCCTTCTTCATCTCTCCGCCGTACCATGTGTTGATGATGACCTGCTCACGGCTTGTGATATTGAAAGCTACACAGGTCTCTGAACGAAGTCCCAGCTCCTTGTAATTCTCAACCTTAGCCTTTGATGCGTTGTAAACTACGAAGTTGGGCTCGAAGTTCTCGAGTTCCTCGTCTGTAGGCTGGATGAACATGTTCTTGATGAAGTGTGCCTGCCATGCAACCTCCATAATGAAACGAACAGCCATCCTGGAATCCTTGTTGGCACCGCAGAAAGCATCAACGACAAAAAGCCTTTTGCCGGAGAGCTCCTTCTTTGCTATCTCCTTGACAGCTGCCCATGTCTCCTCTGACATTACGTGGTTGTCGTTGGGATACTCATCTGTTGTCCACCATACGGTATCCTTGGAATTCTCATCCATAACGATGTACTTGTCCTTGGGAGACCTTCCCGTGAACTCACCTGTCATGACGTTAACTGCATCGAGCTCTGTCATGATACCCTTGTCAAAACCGGTAAGATCGCTCTTCATCTCTTCCTCATAGAGGAACTCATATGAAGGATTGTGGATGATCTCTGTAGCACCGGTAATGCCATACTTTGTCAAATCAACTGTAGCCATTCTATAACTTCCTTTCTTATATAAAAATTTAACTGTTTCTAAAGCAACTATATATTTTACATGATTATTCCCAAAATTCAAGCAAAAAAGAACGTCCTGGCATCAGAAATCCTCAGAAATCCTTTTGACCCCTCAACCCCGTCCCCGGGGTTATTTCCACAGTTTATCACTGAGAGCGGAGAACCTGCCGCCCCAGTCGATGATGCCTATAAGATCCTGCAGATACTGGAAGGGATCATATTCATCCACGCCGATGATCCTGTCGTCTCCGAAGCATCCTGCGATATCCATCCGGGCAGGGCACCCCTGCAACAGGAGCTGATATGCCAACTGCAGAAACTGACGGTTGCAATAACGGTTGTTAGTAATAAACAACAGGCTTTCATCGGCATCAATCCATTTGTTATGTTTCAGATAGAATACCAGCGAATCCCCTGTGTCCGCCCTTCTTGCCCCGGGATCCTCCGACGGAGCTGCAAATATCCGGTATTGCACCCTTGAGGCTTCCTTCTCATACTCCCTTACACAGGATATGCTGTTCAGGTTCCTGTTGCCGGTAAAATCATCTCTGACATCGCAATCCTGCAGGCCGAATACCTTTACAAAATCCTCCGACATGGCACCGAATTCCGTATCCGCACCCGACATGCCCGGGTACTTCCTCTCAACGGGATTTATAGGCCGGTAACAGGTCAGGCCGTCCACAGACCGGGTAATGTCATCGATACACCGTGCGGCACATTCCGTCCTGTCAAGGCAGGCCCCAAGAGCCCCTCCCAGGACTATGACACGACTGTTTTCGCTTTTACGCGGTGAGTTGATATCAATAAAACCCAGCTCCCTGAACAGGGGATACAGTCTCTCTCTCTTGCTCTCAAGCACATCCACCGGAGCAAGTTCCTGAGTCTCGATAACGCCCCCATTTACCGACCTCCTGCCGTTATACTTCCGGCCTATGGTCTCACAGTCGGTATCCAGCAGCGAAAAAAGTTCCTTCACGGGTTCACTATCCCGGAAGGCCTCGATCTGACGGATGATGTCACGGGCCTTTGCAGGCATGTCCGCTTCTTTTTCAGGGTAAACAAATCTGATCATAAAAACCGCACTTTATATCATATCCTTTACGATAAATATCCCTGTTGTTCTTTTTTTATTATTCTTCATGGTTTTCTGTTATATCTCAAGCCTATGATGCCACGCCCAAAAGTCTTAAAGGCTCTTACGGGATCACCCTGTGTACTTCGGTATAGGAGTTTATCACAGGCACCCCAACAACTCAATGGACCGTCTTATCCCGGTACTTGGAAAGCACCTCGGATATGGGGCCTTTGAGGCGCCTGAAATCCCTCATAAAGTCATCATGATGATCATCGACATACCGCATGTCCCCGTTTTTTGCAGCATCTTCCAAAAGCTGAGCCCTTTCCCCCAAGCCGTCTGCACCGATGGTCCTGGCAGAGCTCTTCAGTGAATGGATGTATATGGTATAGTCTTCAAGAGCCTTGTTCGAAAGACATCTGCCGAGATTTTCGTCAAGCTCATCCATGGATTCATAGAACACCTCCATGACATCCATATAAACCTGCTCATTTTCACAGATCTCAATCCCCTTTTCCACCTTGACATCGCACGCTTTAAGCACAGAGAATCTGTCCCGGACCGGCTCCTCTTTTTTAACCGTATCGGCGGAAGGCTTTAGGATCTTCTTCCCGGGCAGGTAGTTTATCAGCATATCTTCAAGAGTATTGGGATCTATGGGCTTTGACAGATAATCTTCAAACCCCTCGGTTCTGTACATGTCCCGGGCACCGAGGCTGGCATTTGCCGTAAGACAGATCGCGGGAGTATCCACATTGGGTCCCGTGCTGTCAGCCCTTAATTCGTGTAATGTCTCAATACCGTCCTTATGCGGCATCATATGGTCAATAAAAAGGATGTCATATCGGTTCTGCCTTGCAAGATCAAGTCCCTCTGCCCCTGTTTCGGCTGCGTCCACCACTATCCGGGTCTGTTTGATCAGATTCTTGAAGACCATGAGGTTCATCTTGTTATCATCCACCACCAGAACTCTGGCGTCGGGTGCGGCAAATCTGGCCCGGTATTTCTTTCTTGCAGAACCGTGCCCCGGACCGTATGTCCTGTATTCCCCGATCCCTTCCCATCTGATGACGTTTTGCTTCAGTACAAATGAAAACGTGGATCCCACACCGTAGGTGCTCTCCACATTAAGAGAGGATCCCATCAGCTGAAGAAGGCTCTGTGTGATACTCATCCCCAGGCCTGTTCCTTCTATGTTACGGTTACGCTTTTCCTCAATACGTTCAAAATCCGAGAACAGTTTGGGGATGTCTTCTTCTTTTATCCCTATACCTGTATCGGAAACCGAAACCTTCAGCAGGATGCTGTCCTTATCGGATCCGGCTCTGTCAAAGCCTATCCTGAAGGAAATACTGCCCTTCTCCGTGTATTTGACTGCATTCGTCAGGATGTTGGTGATGATCTGCCTGATGCGGACCTCATCGCCGTACAGGTAGCGTGGTATATCCTCATCAAAATCCGGCCTTAAGAGCAGGCCCTTTTCATCCGCCCGCAGGGATACCATGTTCATAAGGCTGCGTATCATTTCCAGGAGATCGTATTCCACGGGAATGATGTCTATCTTTCCTGCACTTATCTTGGAGAAATCCAGGATATCATTGATAAGCCCCAGCAGAGTGTTCCCGGAGCTCTTTATGCTTTCTGAATAGGCAAGGATATTATCATCATCGGCCTCTCTCAGGATCATCTCATTCATCCCGAGGATAGTATTGATAGGTGTCCGGATCTCGTGGGACATATTGGCAAGAAAATCAGATTTGGCCTGATTCGCCTGATCTGCCGACTTCCTGGCCTCATCAAGATCCACCATGGACCGCAGCAGATTCTTGTAGTCAGGAGTCTCCACTCCTATATAGAAGATATATAAGCCGATAACGGCGCCGAAATAGTTATACAGGATCCCGCTGGTTATCCCAAAGGTATTGAGAAGCTCGAACAACACGCTTCCTATAACGACAGCGAAGGCTGATATGGAAGTCACACGGGCACGTCTGCTTAATGTGCCTCCGAGGATTATGAAAAGTGCCACCACATAGATCAGGTAATACAACTCATATACATACCCCAGTAAAACCCTGATCTGGATAGGCATGGTGGTTATGATCTCTTCACCATCATAAAGGATGATCTGTCTCAGGTATACCGCGACGGTGAATATGATGCTTGACAGGAGTATGCATGTATTCGCATATAAGAAGACCGTCTTGAATTTAAATTCTCTGAAAAAGCCCTCCATATAGAGAGCCATGTAATACGTCAAAAGGATATTAGCCAGATATACCAGCAAAAGCAGAGCAAACTTGATCTTCGGCGGAGTCGGGAACACACCGGAGTCCCTGAATATATTGTCCAGTATGCTTATAAGGTTGCCGATCACTATGGTGATCGTCAAAGTACGGAATTTAAGATTCTTATGTACCTGCCCGGTTCCCAGTGCACAGACCAGGATATACAGGACCACACTGAATACAAACGCCGCCAGACTGAAGGAAATATGCAGCAAAGCGTCCGTTCCGATAATCGCTACCAACTCCCACCCTCCAAAGTCAAAAGTCTACAGATACACATTATAACATGTTATACGGCTTTTGAACCATGTATAGGGATATAGAGTATTGAGACATATCTACCTGATTTGGTACAATCTGATCATCAAGATAGAAGGGATAGGATTCGATCATGCACAGAATATATGAAACAGACGATCTGGTCGTGTTCTGGGATTCGGAAAAATGCCGGCATCAGAAAAAATGTGTAGGTGGCAGCCCCAGAACCTTTGATCCTCAAAGAAGACCCTGGATAGACCTGAACAAGGCTCCCGCCTCTGAGATATGGCAGGCCATAGAGCAATGCCCGACTCGTGCGCTGACCTGTGTTTATTCCCATGGGATCAGGGTGGAGTTCGATGAAGAGCAATGCCGCAGTGCAGCCTACGATGGCGACAGGCAGGTAGGGGAATGTGATTTTCAGAAAACGCCGGAGGGCTGGGTGATATATCATACCGAAACAGACCCTGCGTACGGCGGAAAAGGTATCGCCAAAAGGCTTGTTTACAAAGTAGCGGAAGCAGCAGAACGTGCGGGAGTAAACGTGATCCCGACATGCTCCTACGCAGTGAAGGTACTGAAAAAAGAGTCCTGATCGATCCCTTCGCAAAACCTGCAGGCTTCGAAAAGGCATGATCAGGAAGGGAAGTAAGGGAAGTAAGGGAAGATAAACAGATGAAATATGGAGGGAAATCCGGATGGAAGCAATGATCTTTATGATGATATTTGGTGCATGTCTGTTGATAGTTCCCTTGAGTCTGTTTTTATCCAAAGATCCCAGGCAGTCAATCTTTCTTGCCAGAGTGCGTAACCTTGATTCAATGTCTTTGGAACAGGCGAAGGACAAGGCCAGGGAAATAGGGAAGATCGTAGGCATCGTAGGCCTAGTGATCATAGCCCTCTTCGGTATGGGGGCTGCTTTAATCCAGTTCTTCCATACAACCTGAAAAGAAGTCAAACCCGTTACTATTCACAGCCGAACTGCGCACTTTGCTGCGCAGTTACGGCCCAAAGAATTGTGGCAGGCAGGGGTTTTGCCCCATTGCCGAAGGCAATTTAATTGGCAAAACCCGTTACGTTCGCAGCCTGAAAGGCTGTGAACAGTAACTCAAACCCTTTCCCCGTCCGTTCTATAGGACAGGTCCAACGTTATGATAGTGTTGTCCAGGTTTTGTCCGGGGTTGTCCGGAGTGCACGGCAAACCTGCGCGCTAAGACAAGAACAGAACATTCAGGTCATCCTATGAGGGAGGGATATACTGACATGGATATCGAATTCATAAAAAACGAGAAGACCGGAATACTGGAGGCATGGTCAGAGGGCAGGGCTGTGGGTGAGTTCATCCCTGCCGAGATGATGGTAAAACACCGAAGCGAGAAAGGGGTTCTCAGGAAAAACAGAGAACCCGACATGGCTACATGATCTTCGGGATGATGCATCTGATCTTTTTGTCATATTTCGCTTCGATATAGTCAGCAAAGGCATCGGGATCCCCGCTGTTATCGGCAAACATATCCCAGTGTCCGGGGATCACAACATCGGGCTCTACCTCCCCTGCAAGATCTGCAGCCTCCTGGTATGTCATATTTCCGATGCAATTCCTGAGATAGCGCTTCGCATCCCGTCCGTTTATCGGCAGGATCTGCACATCTATGGGGCGATATGATCTGATCTTTGGCATCATTCCTTCATATCTCACGGTATCTCCGGCATGGTGGATCTTAACACTTCCTGTTTCTATGATGTATTGCAGATATGGGTAAAAGCCGGTAACAGGATCACGGTCCAAAAATTCATGTGCGGCTGCGATGGCATGTATGGTAGTATTGCCAATTCTTACGGATTCTCCATCATTCAATCCCACGGCCTTACCCACATCCACCCCATCAGCCAAAACCTTGTCCATATGCGCCGCCGGAAATACAAACCTTGCGCCCGGGTTAGTTTTTGTCCATACCTTCCAGGCATCATGATCTATGTGATCCAAATGATCATGCGTACCTATGAATATATCAATATCTTTAAGTTCTCCGACGGGGATCGGCGGAGGAGTCTGTCTCGCATCATCGGGGCTGGCATAATAATCAATGCATATTCTGTCAGTGGGAGTCTCAATAAGAAACCCCATCTGACCAAGCCATTGTATAGACACTTCTCCCACCCGGTAAAAACTCTCCATATTCGACATATTCAGCCTCTTCCTTTGTATGTACGTTTGACGTTATAACAAAGATAACCCATGAGTCATGGGATGTAAATGATGGTATTGTTTCTGGTCCTCCGGAGAGAACATGGTAATAACTTTCATATGCGAGCCTGCATCATTTCCTCAATTCTTTTATGGTTTCTTTTTGTATTCTCGTGACGCCTGTCTTCAAGCTTTTGTTCATATTTATCCTCTGCGATTTCCTTGTCCATACGTTTCTGCTCCAGGTTTTTCTTAATCTGCCTTGCCTCTGCCCGCTTCTTAGCAAGAGCCTTCCGTCTTTCTGCCTGAGTACGTGAGGAAGTATTCCGCGTCTGTGATGCTGAGATATTTGAAACAGTTATGGTCTGTACCGTTCCATGTTCTGTTTCATCCGCGGCGCTTCCTATTGCCATATCGACATGCTGTATCGTACCGGCTCCGGAGGATTCCTTCAGGAAGAATCCGGTTGACCGGATCACTCCGTCTCTTGCTCCATCGTTCCCATTCATTGTAAACTCCGTGTATTCAGATCCAAGATATATGGCACCGATATCTGCCTCTTTTATGTCCATAAGGATATCCTCGCCGTTATCTCCCTTACACCACACCTTCAGCCTGCTGAATATCTCATCATTTTCATCTATCCATCCATTGCCGTCCGAGTCGTATTCCCGCAGGTCAGCAAAGCCATCCCCGCTTTGTGTGCCGAAGAGTTCACTTCCGTCATTTATAACGCCATCCTCATTCAGATCAAGAGAAAGGAACCCTGACCCACGCCCTAACATTGAGATTTCGTCTTTTTCCCCATCTGCATCTATATCAAACATGAATTTCTGATCCCTTACGTTCGACGTATCACATCCTATATTCAGGACAAGCGGATCGCAGAGAGCATTCTGCATAGCTGGAATATAGACATTCATATACTCCATATAGTTCCGGCTCATCATAATGTCTATGTTGAAATCTATGATCCTGCCGTCATCCGTCTTCGCCCGTCCGTTTGCGTGGAACTGTGTGTTTTCATATTCCTGATAGGTCACAAGCTGCTGTGTAGTTCCGCCAAACATACCTGTTCCCATGAATCTTCCCATAAGCATTGACAGGACATTGTTCTGGAATCCGTTTGCTGACATAGATCCAGTTCCGTTCATCAGACCGAAATTGGCTTTGGAGTAGTTGTTGTAAACATCCGCTCCCGTCATGTTCCCATAATCGTTTCTTTTGTAATTTCCCAGTATGTTCGCGTTACACCCGCCGTAACTTATCGCGCTTTTCGTATCCTGAAAAGTCGACCTGTTTATCCCGCCTTTTGCTTTCTTTCCGCTCTGGCTGTAAGTCCTTGCTGCTGACATTATCACATTGCTTTCTGTTATCCTCATTACGTGATCCTCCCTTCATTATTACAATAAAAAAGCACCTGCCAATGTTTCAGTCCATTGAATACAGATACTCTCCTTCCTGCCTGTCCTCTATTTCGGCTTCCTTCGCAGGATATGAACCTTGTTTTTATAAATGGGCTTTTTTATGTCATGAGTGGTCAGGGTACTGCATCATAGCGTCCACTGTAACGCTGTTTCCATCCTGTGAGAATACAAGCGTACCGTAATACCTGTCGCATATTGCAAGGCTGTTTGGGATTCCCAGTCCGTGGCCGTCCTCATTGCCGGAAACAGCCACCGGAACGCGCGATCCGGGATCGATCTCCAGCCTGCCCTGAAAAGAGTTTTTTATATTAATCAACAGAAATCCATTCCTTTCTGATATACGCACCGATACAAACGGGGCATCATTGTTCAACAAGGTTGCACCATGAATCGCATTATCTGCGAGATTTCCCAGAAGAACAGCTGCATCGTACTGCATCGAATCAGGAAGTTCTGTTACCTCCACAAATGCAGTGAAGGCAATCCCAAGCCTGTCTGATACCGCTGCCTTATCATTCAGGATCACATCAAGAAGGATTATTCCCGTGTCATATTTGTTTTCATAAACACCTGCATTCTTTTCCATGCGCTGGAGATAGGCTTCCGCTTCTTCAGCAGCGCCTTCATTCAACAGGCCATAGAGGACGGATAAATGATTCCTCAGATCATGTCGGAATGACCTCAGCTTTTCTGTGCTCTGCTGAGTCTCCTCAAGTCTCCGCTTAAGGCTTTCCGCCTGTATTCTCTCCGCTATAGCCATTCTCTCGTGCTCCATATATTGCCTGTTTTTCTGCCATGAAGCGACAAGGCTCGCCTCCCCAGCAAAGAGCAATACGGATAGGGCCAGGAACATCCAAGGCGAAGCTTTGACTTCTTCGTTTAGGACAAACACCCCGCCCTCGACAGGCACCACTGCGATCTTTACAAAGAATCTTGCCAGTACCTCCGCAATCAGGGTAATTATTGAAAGGTAAACTGCTTCAAACAGGCTGACTGTATAACGCTTTTTTACAATCTTTTTTATTATGAGAAACATAACAGCGGTCAGCAGTACATAACATACGCAGGTTATGATCCATAGTGCCAGAAGACTGACGTACAAGACTTCAAGAGAGGTTTCATCCACGATCTCCATGCTGTCCACTATATGGTCAGATGCCAGACTGTATAGCCCGGTGAGAGCAAGATAGGAGATACGGAACAGCCCGGAGCCCATGGCAGCAGACATCAGAGCAGTAAATATCCATTTACTTATATCCCGCCTCGCTGACTTCAGATCCACAAAAATGAATAATCCGGGAATAAAGCTTAGATATTTCAGAAAGCGCATTATTTCCCCTGTTATCTCCATGTAAAGTGAAAAATCTTTCTCGCTCATGCCTTATCCCTGATATATGAAAGATAACTCCTGACGAAATCAGAATATTTGTATTTAGACATCATGAGGCTCGTGCCGTCCAGCAAACTTATCTCTGTCCTGTCATAATGGTGTACAAAATCCATGTTCACGATAAAGCTTCGATGGATCCTATAGAAGCCTGCTCCCAGAAGTGTCTCGAGCTCTGACATAGTACCGCTGTACAACCTGCTTCCGCTGACCGTATGGATTATCTGTACCCGTCCCTTGCTCTCCGCATATGACACTTCCGATCTCGATACGGATGTCGTTTCCTTTCCGTACTTTATGGCGATATAGTCTCTGCTCTCAGCGATAGTCTTAAGCATTTTCCTGACTGCGATGCCTGCTTCACAGAGAACAAATTCAAATTCCTTTTTCCGTATCGGCTTAACTATGAAATGAAAAGCATGAACTGAAAAAGCTTCCCTCATCCTTTCAGGATATCCGGTGACGAAAATGATAAGAGGAAGGGAACAGTATCCTTTTCCCTGCTTATATATGATCCGTGAAGCTTCAATCCCATCCATGTTATCGCCCATATCAATATCCATCACCAGGATCTGGGCAGTCCTTGCTATGAGCGCGGCTTCATCTGCCCGTTCACATTCCATGATCTCAGCATCGGGGTAAACCGCCCGTATCATATCGCTGATCTTTTTTCTCTGCTTTTCCTCGTCGTCACATACGATGAATTTCAAGATATTATCTCTCCAAAAAGATAGTAAAAAGCACATGTCACATTCCCTGTGATCACGTGCTTCCGTGCCTTTTATTATTTCGGCAGATGCATTTAGTTGTATAACCCTCTATGCACGAATGGGCCCTTTTTCGTCATGAATGGACGTTTTCGTGAGAACCCCCTACGGCTGTCATACCCATTTAAGAATAGACGTCTCGACGCATTTTGTTATATTATTCTTGGGATACTCTTTCGTGCTACAATACTGATATATGGAGAATAAAGAATACTCTTGTATTCTCAATATCAGGCATAGTATAATCATAATGACGATATAATGATGATAAGATTATGATA
>CAMOIV010000059.1 GCA_946616305.1 uncultured Lachnospiraceae bacterium
GAAACAACGGCTGAGCCTGAAACAACGGCTGAGCCTGAAACAATAGCTGAGTCCGAAACAGTAACTGAGTCTGAAGATAGGATGCAGCATGAAACTGCTGCAGAAATCGAAGAGGATGTGAAGCCTGAAGAGGCAGCAGAGACTGAGCGGGGGGCTGCTAACCCCGTACGGGAGCAGATGTCCGGATATATCCCCATGCCGGAGTTCATACCGGCCCCTGCGCCGCTGGAGCCGAGGAGAGTCGTACCTCCAAAGACGGTGAGAGAGGCCCAGGCTGAGAGGGACATGCTTATGGGCAGTATCCCCGGAGGACGGGCAAGGAATCCCTATCTGCAGATGAGCGCTATGGGAGGAGGCATCTCTCAGGAAGAGGATGTTCAAACTACCCTGAGGTCCCGAGAGGCGAAGCAAAGAGGCCGTTCATCAGAAAACAGGAGCACTTATCGGGGAAGCGGTAAAGGCTCAAAGAGATATAAGATAATGCTGGTACCGGAGGATGGAGAAAAAGTCCGTACCATCAACACCTCAGCCGATATGATGCTTGTATGCACCGTGATACTCGGAGTGCTGCTGGCACTTCTTCTGGTATACGTGATACATAACGGGGCAAGAAACAGAGAGCATGAGGAACAGGTAGAGAGCCTTAATGAGCTGATAACAACCCTTTCGGAGGACAATATAGTACTGCAGGCGCAGATTGAGCAGCTGGATCAGTCTCTCAGGGAAACGAACAAACAGATCTCCGAAAAGGAGAATATCGATATGGCGGAGGATGAGGAGCAGGCACTCAGGTACATCCCTTCAAGTCTGCCGGTGAATTCCAATTCCATGCCGAGCGCATACGACAAAGAGAAGAAGTGCATCATGTTTGAGGCCGGATCAGGCGCTCATGTGGTGGCTGCAGGAGAAGGCGTCGTAACCTATGCCGGTGACAGCGTGGAAGAGGGTGGATACCTGGTCACGGTGGACCATGGCAATGGATATGAGACGGATTACTATTGCAAGGCAGCTCCTATAGTCAAGGAGAAGAACGAGGTTACCCGGGGTACTACCCTTTTTATACTGGATCAGGATTCGGGCAGGCTGATGTACAGGATCAGGTATGAGGGAGATTTTATCGATCCCTACACCGTGATGAACATATCCGGGTGATCAAAAAAATATGCGGAGGTACATATGAGACTCAATAATGAGGATAATGCATGGCTTTCATATTCCAAGAGCGAGAAAAGTGAGCTCATGGATCTATCGGATGCCTACATGGCCTTTCTTTCCAAGTGCAAGACTGAGAGGGAGTGTGTAAGAGAGGCAGTTTCCATGGCCAAGAAGGCAGGTTATAAGGACCTGGATGAGATCATAGCCAAGGACAAGCGCTTAAAACCCGGAGACAAGGTTTATGCCGTGACAATGGGCAAGACCATCGCTCTCTTCAACCTGGGGGTGGAGCCCTTCGAAAACGGGCTCAATATACTGGGAGCTCATGTGGACAGTCCGAGACTGGATGTGAAGCAGAGCCCTCTTTATGAGGATACGGGGCTTGCATATCTGAATACCCATTATTACGGCGGTATCAAGAAATATCAGTATGTGACCATTCCTCTGGCCATACACGGAGTCGTGGCAAAAAAGGACGGCACCGTAGTGGAGGTGGTCATAGGTGAGGACGAGAAAGAGCCTGTATTCACCATAACCGACATACTGATCCATCTGGCATCCGAGCAGATGGAGAAAAAGGGGAATAAGGTGATAGAGGGAGAAAACCTTGATCTCCTCGTAGGTTCAATACCCCAGAAACCCAAGGAAAAGAATCCTGTAAAGAACAATATACTGAGCATTCTCAAGAATAAGTACGGCATAGATGAGGATGACCTTCTGTCTGCGGAGCTCGAGGCGGTTCCGGCAGGAAAGGCAAGAAGTCTGGGCTTTGATGAGTCCATGGTGCTTTCCTATGGCCAGGATGACAGGGTTTGTGCTTATACTTCCCTGGCAGCCTTCCTCTCCACCGAGAAAGTATCCAGGACAGCAGTCTGTCTGCTGGTTGACAAGGAAGAGATAGGCTCGGTCGGAGCTACCGGTATGAAGTCCAGATTCTTTGAGAATTCTCTGGCAGAGGTTATGAATGCCGCAGGGGCTTACACGGAGCTTGCTCTCAGGCGTACCCTGAAGAATTCCAAGATGCTCTCTTCCGACGTGGCTGCCTCTTACGATCCCCTCTATGCTTCAGTTTTTGATAAACAGAATTCCGCATATTTCGGCCATGGAGTGGTCTTCAATAAATATACCGGATCAAGGGGCAAGAGCAGCTCCAATGATGCCAATGCCGAATATATGGCCGAGATAAGGGCGATACTGGACGCCGGCAAGGTCAGATTCCAGACCTCTGAGCTTGGAAAAGTAGATGCGGGAGGCGGTGGAACCATAGCCTACATCATGTCCTTGTATGGCATGGATGTCATAGACTGCGGAGTGGCTGTGCTTTCCATGCATTCTCCATTTGAGGTAACCAGTAAGTCAGATATATATGAGGCGACAAAGGCGTACAGAGCATTTTTAATGGCATGAAGACAAGAAGAACCGTAGCGTTAATGGTACGCGAGCTGGGAAACGAATTCTTCGACAAGATCGTCGAGGGAGTCGAGATGGCCGCGAACGAGAAAAATTTCAACCTGTTGGTCATAGTGGGCGGCGTTTTCGGAGGAGATAACAGGAACAACGTTCAGTACTATCTCGCCGGAATGGAGAGCGTCGATGCAATCATATGTCCCAGCGGATCCATATTCCCCGATGACGAAGGATATGAAGTCTGCGCCAGGGCGGCGAAGGGCAAGCAGATACTGCTCATAGCCGATAAATACAAAGACTATACAAGTCTTTGCTATGATAATGCGTCCGGAATGAGGGATGTGATGGATTATCTCATCAGGGAGAAGGAATGCGAGAGGATCATCATGTTTGGAGGACCCGAGCATTCCAGCGATGCCAATGAGAGGATCGCCGAATACAGGCGCATTATGGATCAGCACAGGTTCAAATTCGAAGACACCATGCTCTCAAGAGGGGATTATACAGAGAACTGTATCGATAAAGCCAGAGAGTTGATAGAGAACAATCCCGGAGCCGAAGCCATAATCTGTGGAAATGACAGGCAGGCCGAGGCAGTCTACAGGATCCTTAAGGAAAAGGATATGGAGATCGGCAAGGATATTTATGTAGTCGGCTTCGATGATACCGGAAACAGCCAGTATATGGATCCTCCGCTGGCCTCTGTCAGGGCTACTACCATGACGTTGGGCTACGAAGCCGGAGTTCTGGCAGGAAGGATGGGAGAAGGCGAGAATGCCTCCGATAAGGTTCTGAAATGCAGCTTCATCAAGAGAGAGTCTGTCGGGTTTGACCCCTACAGGGCATTGGTGGTGTTTGAACAGCGGAGGAACGTTACCGTGAACACGGTATTCGATGTGCCCGCCCTTACCAGAGATTTCGTATCCTTCATATTCACCGGGGATGAGATCAATTATCAGTCGGAATGCCAGAAGAAGCTTCTGGAGGATTTTTTCTACAGATTACTGAACAGATATTTAGGCAATGTCGTAAGACGGAGATCCTTCGAGAATCTGGATTATGAGATGTCCAACATCTTTGAAAGAGGCGGCACTGAGTATATAGACTGCCGCAGGATGTTCAGAGTTCTTGACAGCATATATGCCGTCTACTGTTCAAAGGAGATATCCGAGTCCTCCAGACGTGAACTGGTGAATCTTATAGCCAGGGTAAAGAGAAAGGTTGTGGACTCTCTTGAGAGACGCAGCAGCAACATGAAGAAGGTCATGGATTCCATGCACTGGTCCATAGTGGCTTTCTCTGATGCGATACTTGAGATACCACCGGATAGTGAGCATAAATACGAAGCGTTCATGAAGGCTCTTCCTCTGATAGGTATCATAAATGCAAGTCTTTTTGAATTTGAAAAGCCCGTACTGCAGGAGGGTGATGACTTTGCTTATCCGGAAAAGCTTTATCTTAAAGCATACAGGGACAGAAGAGGTATATATGAGATAGATGAGGCACACCAGCTGACAAGGAGTGCGGATATCATGGACTACAGGTATATGGAGGGAGGAAGGAATCATACCTTCTTTACCATGGGCCTTCATTACGGACGATATCAGATGGGTGTGCTGTTAGTGGATATTGACGAGGAATACTATACCAGTTATTCGCTTATCAATAACCAGATAGATCTTGCTCTGAGTCATTTCATAATAGATCCGGAAGTTTTACAGGAGGGCCGGAATAATGAATAAGGAACTTCATACGGAGGCAGTGGATACGTTTTTTGATGCTGTTATGTCTCTTTCAAGCAGAGAAGAGTGCTATTCCTTTTTTGAGGATATAGCAACAGTCAACGAGATACTGTCACTGTCCCAAAGACTTGAGGTTGCGAAAATGCTTAAGGATCACAGGACATATATAGATATAGCAAAGAAAACAGGAGCGTCAACCGCCACCATATCGAGAGTGAACAGATCCATGAATTACGGAAACGGAAGCTACGATATGGTATTCGACAGGATCAGGTCCGAAGATGATAAACTTTGAAGAAGAACTTAACCCGCGGCAGCTTGAGGCAGTGAAGACCACAGAGGGTCCCGTGCTCATACTGGCAGGAGCGGGGTCCGGCAAGACCCGGGCATTGACATACAGAACCGCATATCTTATCGAAGAGCTGGGAGTGAGACCTTATAACATCCTGGCTCTTACTTTTACAAATAAAGCTGCAGGGGAGATGCGTGAGCGTATCATGGACATGTGCGGCGCCGATTCCAGGGATATAACAGTGTCTACCTTTCATTCCCTGTGTCTTCGCATCCTGTTTACCAATGCGGATAGGCTGGGGTACGATAAGAGCTTTGAGATAGCCGATCAGACGGATCAAAAGTCTCTGATAAAGGATGTATGCAAGAGACTGAAGATCGATACCAAGGTATACAAGGAAAAGTCCTTTCTGAACGTCATATCAGGTGCGAAGGATGAGCTCAAAACGCCCATAGACTTTGCAAAGGAGAATGCCGGAGACTATTACATGCAGACATATGCGGATGTCTACACGGAATATCAGAAGACGCTGAAAGCCAACAACCAGATGGACTTTGATGATCTTATCATGAACGTTGTAAGGCTTTTCAGGGAATACCCCGAGGTGCTGGATCATTACAGCGAAAAATTCAGATATATCATGGTGGACGAGTATCAGGACACCAATTCGGCACAGTTTGTGCTGGTGTCTCTGCTGGCCGGGAAATATCGCAATCTCTGTGTCGTGGGAGACGATGATCAGTCCATCTATGCCTTCAGAGGAGCCGATATCAGGAACATCCTTGATTTTGAAAAGATATACAAGGATGCCTGCGTCATAAGACTGGAGCAGAACTATCGTTCCACCGGAAATATCCTGGATGTGGCCAATCAGGTCATTGCAAATAACCGTGGAAGAAAGGCAAAGGAACTTTGGACCGAGGCTGAAAAGGGAAAGAAGATCCGGTTCAGGCAGCTGGATTCGGCAGCGGGTGAGGCAGCTTTCATCGCCGATGATATAAGGTCAAAGGCAGAGAGCGGCGGATACAGTTATTCCGATTTTGCCATACTGATAAGGACCAATGTGCAGTCAAAGGAATTCGAGGATGCTTTCAGAGTGAGAGGCATAGCCTATGATCTGGTCAAGGGCTTAAGATTCTGGGATACGAAGGTCATAAAGGATGTGACGGCATATCTGGTGACGGTAGAACTGGGAATAAATGATATGAGGACCGCCAGGATCATAAATATACCCAAAAGAGGCATAGGTGCCGCAAGCGTGGAAAAGCTTCGAAGCTTTGCCGAAGAACAGGGGATCACTCTGCTTGAAGCCTGCATGGAGCCCGGGAAAGCAGGGGTTTCGGGAAAGGGCGCAAAGGCCGTAAAGGATTTTTATACAACGATCGAAGGGCTGAGAGAGAGCACCCTCGGCATGAGCCTTGAGGAAAAGCTTACAAGGATCCTTAAGACAGTGGACTATATGACATATCTTTCCGATGAAGCGGAGACCACGGAGAAATACCTGGAACAGGAGGAATATATACAAAAGCTCAAGGATTCGCTCAGAGAATATGAGGAGGAAGCCGAGGAACCCTCGCTTATTGATTTCCTCCGGATCAATGGTATCGAAGGCACTACAGTGGATGTGGATACTGATCCCGGTAATGAGGACAAGGTTCTTATCATGACCATGCACAATGCCAAAGGTCTGGAATTCCCCGGGGTATATATGGCAGGAATGGAAGAAGGGCTTTTCCCCGGTTATATTTCAATCAACAGTGGTGATGAAAAGGATATCGAAGAGGAGAGACGTCTGTGCTATGTGGGCATAACCAGGGCCAAGAGGGAACTCACACTGACCTGTGCCAGAGTCCGCATGGTAAACGGAGAGACCAGATATGCCACTGCATCCAGATTTGTTAAGGAGATGCCCTTTGGACTTCTGGATATGAACACCACGCCGGAAAAAACGGAAAGACCCGTATATTTTTCCGACGGTACCAAGGAATACCCCGGGCGCAAAAGACCGGTGGCACCGGTAGGGCCACGCACGGTTCCCAAAAGGAGTCAGGGCTTTGCATCATACAAAAAGGGCAAGGATATGGTGGCTCAAAAACCCGACTATAATGAGGGCGACAGGGTAAGGCACTTCAAATTCGGAGAGGGGCAGGTCCTTGCCATAAAAGACGGCGGGAAGGATTACGAGGTCACCGTGGACTTCGATGAACACGGCGTGAAAAAGATGTTTGCGGGGTTTGCGAAGCTAAAGAAGATATGATAGAATTATGAAGTGGGCATTGCGGGATGAGGCTTTACGGCAATGCGAGTGTTTAGTTTCGGGAGGGACATGGAATGAATTTTGAGAATATCATTTCAAGTGCAAAAGCCAGCGGAGGAGATCTCCTTAATTCCTTATACGGAAAGAAGGACAAGCTTCTGGGGCAGGTTAGAGGGTTCAGAAATTCAAGGACCGATATCAGAGATATACTTGCGACCGCAAAGCTTAACGAGATTTTGAGAAAAGATGAGGAGGAAGAGGAATTGAAGAAGAAGAGCCCAGTTATCACAATACTTGCAGTGATCGGTGCGATCGCAGCTGTTGCATGTATCGCGTTTGCGGTATATAAGTATTTCACTCCTGATTATCTCGAGGATTTCGATGACGGTGATGATTTTGACGATGAGGACGATCTTTTCGAGGATGAGGACGAGGTAGTAGCTGACTGATCTTTGAACGATCACGTTTCAAATGAAAAAAGGACAGGAATATTCAGGGAAGGTAAGGCAGCTTGCCTTCCCCAATAAAGGGATCGCCGACGTGGACGGTATAGATGTAGTGGTCAAGAATACCATCCCCGGACAGGAGGTTTCTTTTATTTTAAATAAAAACAAGCCGGGACTTAAGGAAGGAAGACTGACCAGGATCCTCAAAAGATCCGAGCTGGAGTGCATGGCAGGATGCAGCGTGCACGACAGATGCGGAGGGTGCATCTATCAGACCATCGGTTATGAGGATGAACTGAAGCTCAAGGAGCAGATGATCCTTTCGATGATGGATAAAGCATTAAAGGGTCTTGGCATATCCGTATATGATATATACGAAGGCATCACCGGTTCCCCGGTTTCTGAAGGATACAGAAACAAGATGGAGTTTTCCTTCGGCAATGAAGTGAAGGACGGACCTCTGACGCTTGGGATGCACGTGTCGGGGCACTACATGGATGTTATCGATACACAGGACTGCAATATCGTTGATCCGGACTTCCTTAAGATAAGACAGAAGGTGGAAGAGTTTGCAAAGGAGCAGGGCCTCCCCTTTTACAACAGACTATCCAATACCGGGTATCTCAGGAATCTGCTCATAAGGAAGGGCAGGGAAACAGGGGAGATACTGGTGGATCTCGTGACAAGCTCGGAGTGCTGCCTTAGGGACGATCTGTTCGTAGAGGTGCTGAGAGATCTTGATCTTGAGGGCAGCATAACCGGCATACTGAATACAATAAACGATTCCGTATCCGATGCGGTAAAGGATGATGATACCAGAGTGCTTTACGGCAGGGATCACATATATGATGTCGTGCTGGGATACAGATTTGGGATATCCGTTTTTTCTTTTTTTCAGACCAATACTCTTGGTGCAGGTCTTTTGTACAGCAAAGTCAGGGAGTACATAACAGGCATCGGCAAACAAAACGGCGGGATCGTGTATGATCTTTATTCCGGTACCGGAACCATAGCTCAGATCGTCTCGGATGCTGCAGACAGGGTCTATGGCATTGAGATAGTCCCGGAGGCCGTGGAGGCAGCAAGGAAAAATGCCGAATACAACGGTATCCGGAATGTAAGCTTCCTTTGCGGAGATGTGTTCAAGACTCTGGATGAGGTCGAAGAAAAGCCCGAAATCATCATACTGGATCCGCCCAGGGACGGAGTATCCCCGAAAGCACTTGCAAAGATACTGGCTTACGGGGTAGACAATATCATATACATAGCTTGCAAGCCCACATCCCTTGCCAGAGACCTGCCTGTATTCTATAAGGAAGGCTACATCCCAGCCAGAATGTCCGTAATAGACATGTTTCCAAGAACTGCAAATATGGAAGTCGTGAGCCTTTTGCAGAAAACGGGCAGCACCCGGGAGAGAACGATCGCGCCTGACGCAGATATGGAGGACTGCCACCGGGAAAAAACGGAGCGGAGTTGACGAAGAGTGTCACTGCTGTGTGAAGAGGAGGAGTAACAGGCACTAATGAGTGAATCCATGAATATAGCGGATCTGCATAGGAAATTGCATGAACTCCGTGATATGAAGTATCGTGATATGCAGATAAAGATAATCCCTACGATAGAACCGGGGACGGTGATCGGCGTAAGGACTCCGGAGCTTAAGACTATCGCAAAAGAGATGCTGAAGGCCGGAGACTATAAGGATTTTCTGGAAGGATTACCACATAAATATTTTGAAGAAAACCAGCTGCATGCTTTTATCATCTCCGGGATAAAAGACCTCGATGAATGTATGGAGAGACTGGAGGAGTTTTTGCCCTATGTGGATAACTGGGCTACCTGCGATCAGATGTCTCCGAAGATCTTTAAGAAGCATAAGGAAGAGCTTTTTAGCCATATAAAAGTATGGCTTGCTTCTGAAAAGACGTATACCGTGAGATTCGGGGTTGGTATGCTCATGGAGCATTTTCTGAATGATGACTTTGATCCTCAATATCCTGAAATGGTCGCAAGGCTAAGGAGCGATGAGTATTACGTCAATATGATGATCGCGTGGTATTTTGCGACCGCTCTTGCCAAACAGTATGAAAGCATTCTGCCCTTTATAGAGGGAAAAAGGCTTGATGACTGGACTCACAACAAAGCCATACAGAAAAGCGTGGAGAGCAGCAGGATCACGGAGGAACAGAAGACCTATCTGAGATCATTGAAGACGACTCGTAAGTAAGATGTGATGACTTACGGTCCGTGGGATTCCATAGACACAGAAATGGGCTGTAAAGGTTAAAGGAGGGCTCATGAACATCACTCAGATCAAATATGTGCTGGAGGTTGCAGCATCATCATCCATGAGGGAAGCCGCTACCAGACTTTTTGTTTCACAGCCGGCGCTTTCTTCCAGTATCAAGGACCTGGAGGATGAGTTGGGTATACTCATTTTCGAGAGGACCAACAAAGGTATATCCGTTACTGACGAAGGACGCGAGTTTATAACATATGCCAAGAGGGCTGCCTCACAATACGAGATATTAGAGGACAGATACCTGTCCAAGGATGCGGGAAAAGAACGTTTTTCCGTGTCCACACAGCATTTTAATTTCGCCATCAAGGCCTTTACGGATGTCATAGGAAGGATGGATCCCAGAGAGTATGTATTCTCCATCCATGAGACAAAGACCAGGGATGTTCTTTCGGATGTGCGGACCATGAAAAGCGAGGTGGGTATCATATCCTTCTCCGGAGCCAATGAGGCAGTCATAAAAAAACTGTTCAAGGAATACAACCTTGAGTTCACTCCCTTAATGAGGAGGGAGACCTATGCCTACTTCTGGAAGGACCACAAATTCGCCCACAGGGATGAGATATCGCTGGAGGAGCTCTCCGACTACCCTTGTGTATCCTTTGATCAGAGTGACGACAGCAATTTCTACCTGACAGAGGAAGCCATGGCGGACTATGATTTCAAAAAAATGATCAAGTCGGATGACAGGGCTACAACCATGGAGCTGATCGCCGGTCTTCACGGATACTCCATAGGCAGCGGTATGCTGTCCGGGGATGACGTGATCCTGAAGGGTATGGTAGCCGTAAAGCTGAAGGAGGAGGATCCGCTGATCATAGGCTATATCGTCAGAAGGGGCAGTAAAATGTCCGTATACGGAGAGGAGTATGTTAAGGAGATACTGAAATACAAGGAACTGTAACGGTGTGATAAACTCAGGTTATCACAGGCGATAAGATCAATCTGATTTTCAAACATCAGGCCCGATGCTATGATATGCCCATCAGAAATGAGGGAGGAACGTATCATGAATAAGACAATGTGTATGCGAATGCTTTCCTCCCGGGCAGCGATCATGGCAGGGACGTACAGATCATGGATCAGGCGTCCTGATTGGGACCGATGTTGATGCATCTAAGGATCCTATCACAGGCCATTTGCCCGGGAGTTAAGAAAACCCCGGGCTTTTATTATGCCGGGATCAGGACACCGAAAACTTGAAGATCAGATTAAGAAGGAGATAAAGCCATGAGTGATTACAGATTTGAGACATTACAGTTACATGTAGGACAGGAAGAAGCAGATCCGGTTACGGATTCCAGAGCGGTTCCGATCTACCAGACGACATCTTATGTTTTTCATAACAGCAAGCATGCAGCAGACCGTTTCGGACTGGCCGATGCGGGAAATATATACGGGAGACTGACAAACTCCACTCAGGAGGTTCTGGAAAAGAGGCTTGCAGCCCTTGAGGGCGGCAGCGCAGCACTGGCAGTAGCTTCAGGCGCAGCAGCCATCTCTTATACGATACAGGCTCTTGCAGCAAACGGCGGTCACATAGTAGCGCAGAAGACCATATACGGAGGAACATATAATCTGCTGGCACACACACTTCCGCAGTACGGCATAAAGACTACATTTGTGGACATACATAATTTAAGTGAAGTTGAAGCGGCCATTACGGATGATACCAGAGCAGTCTTCCTTGAAACTCTGGGCAATCCCAACAGTGATATACCGGATATCGATGCGGTAGCAGAGATCGCTCATAAAAACGGTCTGCCTGTTGTTATAGACAATACCTTCGGAACACCTTATCTTATCCGTCCCATCGAGCACGGAGCAGACATAGTGGTCCATTCAGCTACCAAATTCATCGGCGGACATGGAACAACCTTAGGCGGTATCATAGTCGAAGCAGGAAAGTTTGATTTTAAGGCAAGCGGTAAATATCCTGCCATAGCAGCACCAAATCCCAGTTACCATGGTGTATCCTTCTACGATGTTGTTGGCCCCGCAGCATTTGTGACATATATACGAGCCATCCTTTTAAGGGACACCGGGGCCACAATATCACCCTTTAATGCCTTCCTCCTTCTCCAGGGAGTTGAAACTCTTTCCTTAAGGCTTGAAAGACATGCCGAAAACACTAAAAAGGTGGTAGAATACCTTAGCAATCATCCAAAAGTTGAAAAGGTAAATCATCCTTCGCTTCAGGACCATCCGGATCACAAATTGTACGAAAAATACTTCCCTAACGGCGGAGGCTCCATATTCACCTTTGATGTGAAGGGCGGGAAGGAGGAGGCCTGGAGGTTTATCGACAATCTCAAGATATTCTCGCTCCTGGCAAATGTGGCTGACGTGAAGAGTCTGGTGATACATCCTGCATCCACCACTCATTCCCAGCTGTCGGTGGAGGAACTCAGGGATCAGGGTATCGGAGACAATACCATCAGGCTTTCCATAGGAACCGAGCATATAGACGATATACTGGCAGATCTTGACAAGGGATTTGCTGCAATATAAAAGTTATACGGGATAAGGAGGATCACATCATGTCAAACATCGTTAAAGGAACATTGCCCCTTGTGGGGAATACGCCTCTGGTAGAGGTTGCCAATATAGAGAAGGATTTGTCACTTGAGGCAACCGTACTGGTAAAGCTCGAATATTTTAATCCTGCAGGAAGCGTAAAGGACCGTATCGCCAAGGCTATGATAGAGGACGCCGAGGAAAAGGGGCTCCTTAAGGAGGGATCGGTCATAATAGAGCCCACAAGCGGTAATACCGGTATAGGGCTGGCTGCCATTGCGGCCGCCAAGGGATACAGGATCATACTGACCATGCCCGAGACCATGAGCGTGGAGCGCAGAAGCATCCTGAAGAACTATGGCGCCGAGATCGTGCTCACAGAAGGATCAAAGGGTATGAAGGGAGCCATAGCCAAGGCAGAAGAGCTCTCCAAAGAGATCGATGGCAGCTTCATACCCGGGCAGTTTGTCAATCCCGCAAATCCGGCCATACACAGATCCACAACGGGTCCCGAGATCTGGAGGGATACTGACGGCAAGGTGGATATCTTCATCGCCGGAGTAGGAACCGGCGGTACCGTCACCGGAGTTGGAGAGTATCTCAAGGAGCAGAAGAGTGACGTTAAGATCGTAGCTTTGGAGCCCGAGGATTCACCCGTATTATCCGAAGGAAGAGCGGGAGCGCATAAGATCCAGGGTATCGGAGCCGGATTTGTACCGGATGTTCTGAACACAAAGATCTATGACGAGGTATTCAAGGCTTCAAGTCAGGATGCTTTCGAAACGGCAAAGCTCCTTGCAAGAAAGGAAGGAATATCCGTAGGTATCTCCTCCGGAGCTTCTCTGTTCGCAGCTATCCAGTATGCGAAGAGGCCTGAGAACAAGGGGAAGGTTATCGTGGCGCTCCTTCCCGACAGCGGTGACAGATATTATTCCACACCTTTGTTCACTGATTGACAGAGTTTATACAACCTTATAAGGAAATAAGACCCCCGGGGTATCATTGGCC
>CAMOIV010000060.1 GCA_946616305.1 uncultured Lachnospiraceae bacterium
CATCATGATCATGATCACCATCCCATGGTCTCAAGCCACTTCACAGTCCTTGATTCCCGCTCCTTCGCCTCCTCCCGCCTGTATTTTCCAAGCCTCAGTTCCCCTCTTATCTCTCCGTCCAGGATGTATAGTATCCTCTCACACATACTTGCGATCATACTGTCATGGGTCACCATCATTATGGAGGTTCCGGCATGGTTTATCTGAAGAAAAGCATCCATAACCTCCATGGCTGCTGTTCTGTTAAGGGCTCCGGTAGGCTCATCGGCAAAAAGGATCCCGGGATTCAGCATCATACTCCTGCAAATACAGGCTCTTTGCAGCTGTCCGCCGGAAACCTGGCTGACCCCTCGCCCTGCAAGGTCCCCTATATGGAACTGCTCCATCAGCATGCCGGCCCTCTCATAATGCTCCTTCCTGTGTTTCTTATCCGCATGCAGTGCCGGCAGGACTATATTGTCCACGATATCAAGGTTCCCCAGCATATTCATCTGCTGAAATACAAACCCCATAAGGGTAAGCCTGAGTTTTGCCCTCTCATCCTCCCCAAGACCTGTGATCTGCCTGCCGCCAAGCACCGACTCTCCGGAATCTGCAGTATCCATCCCGGATACATTGTACAGAAGTGTTGATTTCCCTGAGCCGGAAGGCCCCATGACCGCCATCATCTCGCCCTCCTGCATGCTGAAGCTTATGTTTTTCAGTATATCCTTTTTACAAAGATCTGTTACTCTGAGTATTTCTGCCATATGAACTCCTTTCCGTGATATGTACCATCATCATTCCGCCCCGGTGACCATAAACTCTCATCATTTCTCCCCGGCGACCATAAATTCTCATCATTCCGCCCCGGCAGCCATACATTCATACGCCCTGATCCCGTCCACTTCCCGAAGACTTATGACCGCTGCCGAAAGTGCCGTAACAGCAGTCAGGACAGGGATTATCGCAAATGTAAATACCGGATCTGTGATGAAGCTGAACCCGTATGCTCCCATGGAGGATAACAGTGCTCCCGCCAGAGCCTCTCCCGGGACTATGCCCAGGAAGACTCCTGTCACAAGTCCTGGAAGCAGACACATACCCGTCTTCTTCAGGTAGTGCGCTTTAATATCCCCGGAGGTAAAGCCCAAAGCCTTCTTAAGAGAGCACTCTCCCCTCTCCCGCCAGACAGCAAGCCGGATCATCAGCAGGATCACCGTGAAAAGTACGAGACATGAAAGGATCCCGGACATTATGGACGCATTGGATATCCTGCTGATGGTCCCTCCGTAGGTTCCCTTCAGATAATCATCGATGAGGGTGACGCGGATCCCTTCATTATCTCCTGTGCCGGCTGCACCCCAGGGCTTTTCCTTATATTCCTCTACCCAGTCACTGCAGGAGTTGTCCTCCTTAAGGGACAGATATATGATGCTCCACATGACATCCCCAACCGCATCGTCCACGCCAAAGCAGGCCTTCGCGCTCTTGCCTCCGTTGGTGATATCCGAATAGATCCCGCAAACCCTGCATACATATACTTCCGGTTTACCGCTCTTACTCTTCCCGTGTACGCGCAGTTCATCTCCGATCTTTATATCCATCTCCCGTGCATTGAGGATGGAAAGCGCTATCTCATCCTCCCTTGCAGGATACGTGCCTTCAGTGTACTTTACAGGGTATTTGCCATGATCCCCGTTTTCTATCATCAGCTCATATGATGATCCCTCAGGGAGGGTTACTTCATAGGAACCTGTCTGCATAAGGGCGTGATCTGCCACCCGTTCATCCTCTCTCAGAGCCTCGCACAGGCTGTCTAATGTCTCCTCCGCATTGGCACCCTGTCTGATATCGATCCTTATGGGGCTGTCTCCTATGCCCATATATGTGGCAAATCCCGGAGACTGTATGGTGCTTTTGATATTCCAGGGCACCAGTATGATGAATACAACCGCAGCGGTGATGACACTCATGGGGATATATAGGTTTTTTCTCTTTCCGAAGCCGCTTGGTCCATATAGAGCCTCTATGGCAGAGAGCTTTTCCATCCTGGAAAGAGCCCCGGATACGGCAAACAGGATGGCACCCTCTGCAGCCATGGCACCCACTGACATCCACAGATATGCCGCTGCCATATTCCCCGGATCACCATACAGTTCCCGCATCTTTGCTCCCAAAGGCCTCGATGTCAGCAGTGCCCCCACAACACCCGCCACGCATCCCACAAGGGACAACAGCAGATATTTGGAAAAATAAAGACGCCTTATCCCCTTTTTCGATATACCCACAGCCTTTAATATGCCTATCTCCTTCTTATCCTTTTCCAACTGGGTCATGATCAGAGTCCATATGCAGAGTATGGAGATAAACAGGACAACAAAGCTTATCAGCAGTATCACAAGTATCATTATGCCGTCGGACAGGGCGTTCATCATGCGGATAAGGGGTCTTGTGATGGTGGGCCCGTTATCCGGCAGACCTGCCCTGCTGTACGCAGTAGCAAAGGCATTTACGTCGCTGCCCTCAAGGAGTTTGAATTCTATAAGATACTCCTCGCTTCCAAGCTCCCTGAATCTCTCATAATCTGCTTTGCTTACCAGAAACCTCTTTGAGGAAGCCATCATGGAGTTCATCTGTGAATCCCGCAAGAATCCAGCTACCTCCAGACTGTTCGCACCGATACGCATCCTGTCGCCGGTCTTTAATCCGTATTCTGCCCGGTAGCAGACAGGGGCATATACTTCTCCCTCCCCGGGCTGTATCACATCGTTATCTGCATCCAGCAGGAGATCAAACCGCCCGCTTTGTACGCAGAGCCCGTTATCCTGTGTGTTCTCTCCAAGTGAGGCGTTTCCGATACTGATAACGCTGTTTGGCAGATTCAAAAATCCAAGCACCTGCATGTCCCTGACATCGCTCCTGCTGTCTGCAAAGTCCTTAAGCTCCTGTTCGTTTATCACCCCGGTATGCATCTGCAGGAAATCAGGTGTTCCGGCCTTTATCATCAGTCTGTCCACCGAATCGGACAGGTTTGAAAACAGCAGGATGGAAAGCGACAGCAGCATGGCGGAAGCTGCCATAAAAAGGCAGGTTGCAAAGGCCACCGGCTTATCGTTCTTAATACTGTTCAGGATCAATCGTTTGTACATTATCCTCACTACCCTCCGTTGTGCAAATCTCCAGTTCCCTGACATCTTTGAACATATAAAGTGCGATGGCGGTTACGGTAAGGAGTGCTCCCGAGGCCATGATAACCGCCGCTGCACCGCGGCCCACTCCAACCTGCCTCAGCACTGCTATCCTGTCCGATAGAAAGCCTGCTCCCCCGTATGCTGCCACATATCCTATCTGGGAGAGAAAGCTTATGAGTCCCCAGGCTCTCCCCTGCTTTTCGGGTTCTATATTGGTCCTTGCCAGATAATCCAGGCAGTTGTTTGCAAAGGGCAGCATAAAGAAGAACATGAAGCCGAAAAAGCAGATAAGGACTATGTTTTCCTTAAGCCCGAAACCGATCATGGATAATCCCGCAAAGGCAAGGGATATGCTGAGTATGCCGGTAAAGTTTTTCTTTATCCCGAATATCCCTATGAATATGCCGGATAACAGCATCCCGCATGCACAGATCGTCTCGGCGATCCCCAGGACTCTGCTGCTTTCAAAATCCAGGATCATGGGCTCTGACAGTATCTGGATCGCTCCCATAAAGCAGGTCATAACGGAGGATACGATGATAAGGATCAATATACCTCTCTTTTCGGTTATGGCCCGCCATCCCTCCTTAAAGCTCTCCATGAAGCTTTCGGCATTCCCTGACTGTTCGGTTTTTATTCCCTTCCTGACTATGGCTGTGCAGGTAACTGTAAGCATGAAGGTAGCGATGTCTATCACCAACAGCAGCTTTACGTCGCTGACACTAAGCAGCAGTCCCGCTATGAGAGGTGACACCAGATATCTGGCACTGCCTGCTATGCTTACCATGCCGCTGGCTCTGGAGTACTCCTCCTTTGTGAGGAGATCCGTGACCGTGGCCCTGTACGCCGGCTCCAAAAGGGACGAGAATACCGAGCTTACGAATACTCCGATGCATATCTGATAAAGCTTTGCTTCACCCCGGAGCATGCATATGAGGATGTACACAAGCCCCAGTGCAGACAGCCCGTCTCCGATCATCATCAAAAGCCTCCTGTCGCAGCGGTCTGCCAGCACTCCTGCGGGAGCTGAAAGGAGAAGTGTGGGCAGGAAGGCTAAAAGTGCCACCAGTGCCATGCTCCCTGCACTGCCTGTTTTCTGGAATACATACACGCTGAGTCCGAAGCTTGTGAGACCCCCGCCTATAGCTGAGATGATCTCACCGCTCCACAGGAGCAGGAATCTGTTGAAATCAGAACTTTTATTCATGTAACCTCCTTTACCGACAGATTGTCGGTCATTAAGTATAATATATGGGACCGGCATGAACGCCCAGGTCCCTCATGGTACTTATTCAATTATATGGGCTGCAGTTCCCCGGTATACGCCGGGTTCAGCGCCTCATGGAATGACTGCAAACCCTGTCGTTTACTGTGCAAAAAACTCCATGATCGCAGCCTCCAGACTTCCCTTCTTTGCTCCCAGGATCCTCTCCGTGTGGTAGATGAAGGCCCTCCCCTTCATTTCCTTTTCCGCAGGCTTAAGATCTGCCAGCTCGTCAAAGGCTGTATTGCTGTAGATCATGATCATCTCTGCGGCCTCTGCAGGATACTTTGTATCAAAGATCCCTTCCTTTATTCCTTCCTCGATAAGTCCGGCAAACAAGGGGACCACATTCTTCAGCAGGTTCTCCTGCATCTTCTGGTGAAGAAGTGCATTCTGAGGTTTGTGGAGCTGTTCAAGCATCATGTTACCAAAGTCACTGTCTATGTTCAAAGCTCTGATAGCCCCGGTAAGCCTGTTAAGTATCGGTACTTCCTTTTTACCGATGATCCTTCCGGCATCAAGTACGGCCTTTCCTGTCATCCTCTCCACTATGGCATCCAGGATCTCTTCCTTGGAGGTGAAGTGATGATAAAGAGTGCCTCTGGCGATACCGATGCGGTTGATGATATCGTTGGTGCTGGCATTGTCGAAGCCCTTTTCAGCAAAAAGCTCCTCCGCCACATCCAGTATCTCGTTCTTCCTCTCTTCTGCCGTTTTTACGACTCTCATCCCATCAGCCTTCCTTGCATCGCATGTTATCATCACCCGCGCAACCGACAACCTGTCGGTAAGATGAATATAGCATATCCTCCAGTGAATGTAAATCTTTTTTTTGAGGATGTTTAGAAGTGTTTATTTTGAGTTTGTGATTTCCCTGGCGAAATAGCTTGCGATGTTTTCGCGAAGTGACTTCCTGTCCACGTTCTTTAACACATAGCCCACAGGCTTGAGTGACAGGACCTTCATGATACTCTCTTTATCGCTTTTTCCCGTGAGGAACATTACGGGGATATCGGCTGTAGAAGCATCGGATCTTATCATTTCAAAGATCTGGGGCCCGGGTGTGATGGGCATTTCGTAATCCAGGAGTATCAGATCTGCATGATTCTTTGCAAGCCACGTTATGGCCTGCATGCCGGAATTGGCCATATAAACCCTGTACTTATCCTTGAGCCACTCGGTGATCATGCTCATGTATGTTACATCATCGTCCACTATGAGTATGTTCTTCTTTCTGTTTTCCTCGGTACCCTTCTCCATGTATCTCTCAACATCCGTGATGAGGGTCTCTATCTCCAGAGGTCTTTCATAGAACTTATATATGAAGCCCTCAGGTATGTATTTTCTTACGATATCGAATTCCTGCTTTGTACCTATGACTATGACATACCCATCCTTCTCGGAGCACTGATCCTTTATGTATAACAGGCCTTCTGCCGAGGTTGAGATATTGTCATCCGCATACACGATGACAAGATCTGTCTTGGTAAAGCTCACCTCCAGATCCTTCATCTTGAATGACGAATATCTGTACTCCAGATCTATCCCCTGAAGCTTCGTCTCTATCCCTTTTATGATGAATCCCTCGGCGGATGCTACTACCAATACTCTGTGACTCATTCTTATGCCCTCCTGTTAGTTCGTCCTTTCCTTTATGATCTGTGTTATGCCGTCCCAGTCCATGACGGCAAGTTTTTCGCTTATCCTCTCAAACCGATCCTCATCCTCCGGCGGAAGATGGTATCCCTTAACGGAATCCATGACCAGCCCCGACAGCTCGTAATCCATGTTATGAGCAAATTCCAGCAAACCTCCGTAGGCATCCTCCAGCACAGCCTGAGGTATATCAGGCAGATCCTTCTTTACGCCGAACTCGCCGGAAAGCTTATCCACCACACTGCGGTATTGCTCCATCAGGCTGTCATGATGGCCTGTGATATATTCTGTGTCGGTGTTCTTTCCTGCTTCCTCCAGTGCCTCCGCCTCTGCTCCAAGCTTCAATGCTCCAACGAGCCTGGAGCTGCTCTTCAGGGCATGGACCTTTATGGTGTAGTTTTCCCAATCCTGCTCATCATAGTATTTCCGAAGCTCCGCGGATTTATTCTCATATGTATCATGATAGATCTTCAAGACTGAGAGGAAGGCTTCCTCGCTGCCACTGTTTTTGATGGCAGCTGCAGAGTCTATACCCGGTATCTTCTCATACCATTTTGGCTCCTCTGCAGATTGAGCATCCTTAGTACCACTGCTTTCCGTGGTATAGGTGCCGTCTTCTTCTCCCGCATCGTCCTTATGCTCATCTGCCAAGGATGTTCCGATACTGCCATCCTCACTGCTCTCTTCTGTATCGGATCCCTCCTGCTCCTCATATTCCTCTGTTGCTTTTGCTATGATGGGCCCCAGATTATAGTTGTTATTGCCCTTGACCAAATATATGATACCAAAAGTTCCTTCACCGCAGTTAGATGAGATGCCGGCTGAGGCCTTCTGGAAGATCACGTTTTCAAAATGAGTCCTCTCCCTGACCCTTTCTTCGATCCATAAAAGCTCCTCCTCCGTCATACCTGCATATGTAACGAAGGCAAAGGTGTCATCCGGCACCACATTTGAAGGAAGGGCGTATCTGATATACTTATCACAGCATTTTTTCTCGTTTCCTAATACGAAGCCTCCAACTCCCAGATTGTCATTTTTCATACGTAATACAGGCCGCATCCAAAGAGAGTTCAAAACGTTGTTCATGAAGGGGCTTATCCTGTTACGCCTGACCATGACATCGGTGCTCCTGACCACAAAGCTGCATTTTATCCGATCCTTCAGATCTTCCAGCTCGGATACTATCTTCTCAACAGGCACTCCCTGCTTTGCAAGCTTAGCCGCCACCATGACCATTATACCCGTTCCGCTGGACAGGCACTCGGAGTTGACTATGGTCACATTCTCAAAGGTCTTTGCCGCATTGACCGCACGTCCGTATTCCCTGCTGCTGCCTGTGGTAAGCGTAATATATATGACCTGGTGGGCCTTTTTAAGTTCATTCGAGAAGAAGGCCATCAAAGCCTCTTCGGTAGGAGGCTCGGAGTCGACCATCTTGGTCTTGTCAGCCATATATCTGACAAGCTCCTCCGAATCTATGTCCATATTATCATAGAACACACCCTCGTTGGTTATGACAGTGTAAGGTATGATATCTATCTGCAGTTCCTTTACGATGCCTGCAGGGAGATCGCTCATGGTGCTTGTGGCTATCACCACAGGCTTCTTTCTTTCGTATCCGCTTGCTGTCTTCATGGAGGATCCGCCAAGGCCGCCCCCTGTCTGTCTCTCCACTTTTTCCTCAGGCAGGTGGATAAGGAGCATATCCTCCAGCTGACGCCCGGAAACAGGCTTGACCAGATATCCGTCAAAGCCCGTATTATTGTACAGCTCTATATTCTCTCCTCCGGCATTGGCTGTCAGGACGATGATGGGCACGTCCCTGTTCAGGCCTCCCTTCTGATCACGGATCATGTCATAGCATTCTATGCCGTCGATCTCAGGCATGAGATGATCCATGAATATCACATCATATCTGTCATGCAGGGTTTTGGACAGTGCTTCATGTGCAGACATGGCCGAGTCTATCTGTATGCCTGTTCCGTCCAGAAGCTTTGCCTCCACCTGAAGGTTCATCTCATTATCATCGACTATGAGTATCCTGGCATTCGGGGCATGGAAGCTGTGCTCGAACTTCTCCCCTCTCCCGATGCTGCCGATACTTGTAACACTAAGGTCACCTATGGATTCTCCGGAAGAGATCCCCTGCTTCAGGGTGACTGCGAAGGTGGAACCCTCTCCGTACACGCTGTTTACAGTGATATCGCCATCCATCAGCTCCACAAGCTGTCTGACTATGGCCAGTCCCAGACCCGTGCCCTCTATAAGACGATTCTTTTCCTCATCGATCCGCTGGAAAGAATCAAAAAGGTGGGGCAGCGCATCCGGCTTGATACCCATACCCGTATCGGATACGTTTATCTTAAGCAGGGCTTCTTCTTTGCCGGAGAGATCACACTCGATGTGCAGACTGACTGAGCCCTCCTTTGTGTATTTGATGGCATTGTTCAAAAGATTTATGAGTATCTGCTTTATCCTTACCTCATCACCGAAGAGGTAGGAAGGGACATTGGGATCTATCCCAACATTGAACTTCAGGCCCTTCTCTTCTGCCTTGAGCCAGATCATATTAACTATCTCGGAAATAAGAGCAGCCACATCATAGTTTACCGGCACTATATCCATCTTGCCGGCTTCGATCTTTGACACATCCAGGATGTCATTGATGAGGGCCAGGAGCATTTTCCCTGCCCCCTGGATGTTCCTCGCATCCTTCTTTATCTCTTCCGAAGCGTCCTCCTGCCGAAGGATTATCTCGTTCAATCCCAGAACCGTGTTTATGGGTGTACGGATCTCATGACTCATGCTTGAGAAGAAATGGTTCTGCGACCTGTTAAGCTCCTCAAGCTCTTTGGATTTCTTCTCAGCAGTCTTAGCCTCCATCCTGAGTATCCTTGTCCAGAAGGCTATGAGAACGGTAAGCACGATAAATGCAATGATATATTGGCTGTACGAATATATATAATCCTGGGTGTGTGAGTACTCCTTCAAAAACTCCGGATGAATATAAGATATGATGCCGCATACGATCAGTATCAGAGTATCCGACGCACACATAACGATCCTGAACTTACCGTCCAGGATAAGCACCATGTAATATCCTCCCAACAGGAACATTATCATAGTGCCGTTATGTATCCCCCCTTGCGTAAAGAAAACCGCCGGGTGGATCAGAAACACCAGGATCAGTGATATCACTGTTTTTGCGGTCTTTATCTTTCCGTTCTTAATTGCCAAAAACAGTATTAATCCGCCTATGATAACGGTTCCCACTGTGATCAGCAGAGAATAAAACCTCTCCCCCATTATGATACTGATCAGGGATTGTACTAAAAGTGCCGTCAGCTCACAGACAGTAAACAGTACAAAGCTCCTGTCCTTGACATAAACGGATGAATCGTACAGATATCCTGAAAACCTCTTCATTAACTTCCCAAGCAGGTTCATCCGTCATCCCTCCCCTCGTACTGTATCATCTCTTCGGGCAGGGCGTTTTTCATCACGTGCTCAAACTCTCCGATATCAATGGGTTTTGCGATAAATCCGTCAAAGCCTTCTCTTTCAAACATCTCCTTTGCACCGCTTAATGCATTGGCTGTAAGAGCTATGATCAAGGGTCTTCTGTAGGTTGTATCGGCCACCTTTCTTATCCTCTTTGCCGTCTCAACTCCATCCATTTCAGGCATCATATGATCCATGAAGATAACATCATAATCCTCGTTTTCATACTTGCTGATGGCTTCCTTCCCGCTTTCCGCCGTATCCGTCTTTATGCCGTAATCCTTCAGCAGTCCGGTGGCCACCACAAGGTTCATGGGCTCATCGTCAACGACCAGTGCCGTTACTCCTCCGAACATGGGTTTTCCCTTGTCGTCAAGACCGGCACTGCTGTATTCGCCGTTTATCACTCTGACAACGGGGAATGCGTATATAGGCTTGGAAACGGCCATCACGCCATTTTTGTATGCAGACCTCGATCCGTCATTTGTAAATACCACGATCCTGTAACCGTCTTTGGCAAGCTCGTCTAAAAGATCTCCGTCCGCTTTGTATTCCTCCTCGCCGGTAAAGATATATCCCTGTTCAACGTAAGCGGCAAGCTTTTCCAGGTCTCTTCTCTCCTGTGCCGGATAAAGTCTTATTTTAAGCCCTGCCTCAAGGTGCTCCTCCATCGCCCGATACATATCCCTGATCTCGGGAACGGTATATTTTTCAGGCCGTATATAGAAGACAACATCTATTGAGGCATTCCCTTTTATACCGAGGCAGAAAGAGGGATCGATGACCTGCTGCGGTATCGATACACGGACCGTTGTACCCTTGCCTTTGATGCTGCTTATATTAACAAAGCCTCCCATCTTATGTACGATCCCGTATACGATCGGAAGTCCTATACCTATACCTCCGGTACTCCGGTTACGTTCCTTATTTGCCTGATACATACCCTTAGATACATGGGACATATCGGCTCTGGTCATCCCGATGCCGGTGTCCTGTACCTCCAGTATAAGATTGATCCCGTATTTCCTGGTCACCGGATACACCCTTATGCATATGCCGCCCTGTTTTGTGAACTTAACTGCATTTTCTATAAGGTGTCTGAATATCTTATGGATCTTCCTTATATCGCCCCGCAGCATGGTGGGAGTTTTGGGATCCAGGTCGACTATGAGCTCCAGATCATTTTCCCCATTGAAAACCTTTTGATCCGTCACAACATCATTTATCAGTGAGATGATCATATAGTTTTCTTCATCAAGATGCAGCTCGCCGCGCTTGATCTCGGTATAATCCTGTATGTCCTCGATCTGATGGGCAAGCCTTACGCCTGCCTTCTGTATGGAAACCAGTTCCTCCCTGTCATCATCTTTCTGAAGGACGGTGGTCATCCCGCTTATCACATTCACAGGCGTGCGCAGTTCATGGGAAATGTTTGATAGAAAATCCTCCATGTCATGATCGTTCTGCCGGACTGTTTCGATCCATTCCCTGGTCCGCTCCTTCTCCGCATTCCTTCTTTCGACGGTAATGCGGCTGAATACATACATCGTCAGCACTGTACATATATGATAAATGACCCTCATGGTATCAAATGCATCAAGATCCGTCTGACTGTCCATAAACAGGAATCTGAACTGAAGTATCATGAGCAGTATGTATTCCACAAGTATCGCATTAAGGAATCCGTTGCTGTCCATGATGGTAAAAGTGACCATAAAGAGTACTACCGAAACCGAGAGATCAAACAGACTTGTGTTGTGTATCCCATGATAGAAGAGCAGAAATGCTGCAAATATAAAATCGATGAGGATCCTGGAGTCCTGATCCAGCCTGTCAGTGATGTGAACGATCCATAGTCCGATCAATCCGGCAAATACTACGAAGGGAACCCAGAATTCCCATCCTCCGAAATAATTCTGTATGATGCAGGAAAGCCCTGCCATGGTACAGATGGATATTATCAAACGTTCTTTTCTGATATTGTCCATTTTATTACCCTCTGACTATTATAAAAACCTTACACCTTGGGCATGCCCTAAGAACTAACAGTATACCAATGGTAGAATGTTCGGCCCGGCTTTTACTAAACGTTATGCTGGCATCCTGCGTAAAGCACACACTTCCTCATGATTGGCTGATAAGGAAGTCTCTAACGGCTTTTTGAACCTGATCCAGATGTCTGGTATAACAGTGGTCTTCGCCTTCTATGGTGATAAGCTTTGCGTTTTTATACAGTTTGGCGGCCTTCGGAGCGCAGGAATAAGGCACTGACTCATCTTCGTCTCCGTGTATGATCAGCACCGGTCCATCGTATCTTGCTATCTCGTCCTCCGGATGTATGGTCTGGGCCACACGGACATAATTACCTGAAAGCTCCAATCCTTCCAGAGTATCGATCACCTCAGGGATATGCTTCGGATCAAATGCTTTCCCCAGTATAGAACCTCTCCTTGCATCATCCGGTATCACCAATGCCGGGGAAAGAGGGATAAGGGCCTTGAAATCATCCGGGCGCATGCCGGCTATCAGTACAGCAAGCAGTCCTCCCTGTGAATGACCACTGAGATAAAGATCTGTCACATAACTAAGCGAGCGGGCATACTCTACCACAGACAGGGCATTTGTGACCCATTTGTACAGGGTGTGATCCTTGAATTCTCCGCCGCTGCCTCCATGGCCGTACATCTCAGACCTGAGGACTATCACCCCTGCTTCGTTCATGGCATCCTTGACGCCTATGATGTGCTCCTCCTCCATATGTCCCGTAAAACCGGGGATCAGGATACACATAGGTCCCTTTTCAACTCCATCGGGAAAATCAAGCTTCGAATGAACACGGATCCCGTCACTGTCGATGTAAAACTCTTCTGTCCTGCCCATAAATCTTTCCTTTCCTTAGTTCGGACCGCCTGCTGATATGCCGTCGTCGATTATATGTGTCGTTATAAGCGGTATCATAGTCTCAAGTATGCCGCTTATGATCATAAGTACCGGAGTCAGGATGAATACATTCCTGTATTGTTTTATCTGCTTAAAGACGGGGTTCTTCAATGATCACACCTCAAATTTGTAACCCATACCCCAGATGGTCTTGATCATGGCTCCCTTCTCACCCATTTTTGCCCGAAGCTTCTTTACATGGGTGTCGATGGTCCTTGCATCTCCGAAGTAATCGTAGTTCCAGACGCTGTTCAGTATCTTGTCTCTGGAAAGTGCTATGCCGGCATTCTCCATGAAATACTGCAGCAGTTCGAACTCTTTGAAGGACAGTTCCAA
>CAMOIV010000061.1 GCA_946616305.1 uncultured Lachnospiraceae bacterium
CGTTTTTTGCAGCATCGGCATTATCATCCGCTTTTAAATTACCTGAACATGAACATACCGTCAGCATAATACTGAACAATACCGTTATTAAGAGCATTCTTTTTTTCATAATGATCATATGATATATCCTCTTTTAGTAAGCTGCACCCGTACCACCCCCGGGATCATACCGGTGGGTTATGGGGTTATGGGATTATCAGATTGTTATATCTTATATAAAAGTTCTGAAATACAGAAGAACGAACCGATTCCGATCCGCTCCCCTGTATTTGTCTTATTCATTCCGCAAGGAAATCAGTCTATATATATCAGCTCCATTGCGTATCCCGGAAGATTCAGCGGCGCAGTGGTAACGGTTCCAAGCTCTGCATCCGTGTCAGCATAGATATGTACATGTCCTCCCTGATCCATGCCCATAAGAGCATACCGTCTTCCAACTTTGATGTAATCTGAAGGGATATAAAGTGTAAGGATACCGTTCTTCAGCGTATAGTCAGTCTTGTCATCAAATGAAAGATTGAAGGAGAAAGCCTCCGTCCAGCCTACAGGCTTTGAAGCCGTAAATACAACCTTTGCAGCATCACCCTGCTGTATCTTGCCGCTCTTAAGGTTTGTCGCATAATGGCCGTCAACGAAATACCTTACCGTCAACGCATCCGGGCTCCATTTTACCTCTTCATGATGATGATCGTCTTCTTCTTTTTCTTCATCAACCGGTTTTGCTCCTTTTGCTCCGATTGTTATAGTTACAGTACCATCTTTAGCTGCGTCTTCTCCGTTCTTTTTTCCTTTTGCCATAACCCCTATATCAAAAGTACCTTCCTTTGCAGGAGTACCCGATATCGTCCCGTTATCAAAAGTCAGGCCATACTCCTTGAGTTTTTCCGAACTGCCTTCCTGAAGACTCCATGTCACATCACCGTCAAAATTCTTCGCCTCAAGCTTCGCGCTTATATTCTCGCTTACAGTTCCTTTTATGGACTTTGTCGCAATATAAGGATCCTGAGAGGGATTTATTTTATGGGTCCAATTCCATCTGATATAACCTTCCGGTGATGTATCTGATTTCTGATATAAAATAAAAGAATATTTGTATTCGCCCTCCTTTACCGGTAATCCTTCGACCCTAATATAGTCTCCTTCCGGATCTCTATGTTGTATTTTCACATTAAGTCCCTCTGGTAAATCCCCTTCGATACGGAGATCAGAGATTTTTGTATTAATAGTTGCTATTCCATTATAAGTAACAAAAGCACCTGCTCCAAATCTTTTTTCAGCTGTTCCATCGGGCATATTATAATTTCCTTCATAAACATATTCGGCAAGTGCGGTCTCCGGGCTTACAAACCCGGCAAGGGCACCGACAAGAAATACTGCTGCCACGAGTTTCGCCAGCAAACCTGCTCTCTGTTTTATCATGCTTTTCAACATTTTCAACAATTCCTCCTCTGCTTGACCTGAGACTGTCACGATATTATTTGATCTGAACAGTCCTCTCCTCTAATTGAGAAGGAATACTAACACACTATATGTGCTCCGCCAAGCGTCATCTTAGTGACATTTTCGCAAAGCATGCGTGGTTGCGGCTTTTATAACGCATGTATTTAAATAGGGGATTGATAGGGTTTTCATCCGCAGTTATGACAGATGTGAATCAGGCTTTCTGGATGACCTGTCCCCCGTCATTAGATAATGCTTCTTCTTTGGATTTGTAGAAGCATCGCATCAGAGCGTATCTTGAATCCGTTCCGGTCTTTTCGTAGATATTGCTGATATGTCTGTGTACCGTACGTGAAGTCAGTCCAAAGGATCTTGCTATTCCTTCAACATCGGTATCCGTCATTATCAGCGCCTCAAGAAACTCCGTCTCTCTGGGAGTGAGTCCGCTGTTTTCGGCAAATATCTTAAGATGATCTTCTGCAGAAACGGAAGGTGCTTTTCCGGCTTGCGGATCCGGCTTAGTATCGCTGTCGGAAGATTGTCCCGGAACCATTGGTCCAAACCCCGGAAGATAACCGCCAAAAGCGATACAGAATAGTGATGCAGCAAGGAAAACTGTCTCAAGAACAAGCGCTGAAAGAATTGATATTCCGGAAAAAAGCGGATGTATCACTTCCAGAACACAGCTTAATGTGCGGCTCATCCCCGCACAGAGCTCCGGACGGGAGGTCATGGGTGCAAGAACCCAGAAGAACATATTCATATAGACTATCCGGCCTACCACCAGCACATAATACAGGAAATACGCAGGGTAGGTGAAGCCTTCGTTTATCATAAAGGGAATGGATATGCATAGAACGGTCATACAGAAAGCACAGACCATGAGCCATTTCCTCTTGCCAAGATCCGAAAGAAAGCCTGCCAGAAGATATCCAACAGCTCCGCCGAGCCTTGGCCATCCATACATCGCCATATCTCCTGTAAAATTCATGGAAACAAGGATCGTATCCGTCTTTGCGTATATCAGATAGAACAGCATCATTACCGCCGCACCGAGAACTATCTTCCCTGTACCCGGAAGACTGGTATCACCTTTTGACGCATATTCAAGCGATTCATCAAACATCCACTCGTATTTTTCGCCTGCAGCAAATGATACATATGCCGCTAAAGCGAATCCGATAAGCAGCAGAATGATGAAAGTCCCGTCGGCAGGGATAAGATACTGAACCGCCATCTGGATAAGAAAAGCACAGGCTCCGCCGATCCCCATCAGTCTTCCGAGGAATGGATGCCCCATAAAACCTTCTGCCACATAATAATATACCGCTCCTCCGAGAAACCCCAATGCAAGCAGAGTGATGAGAAGCGATGCTGTTTTTACAGAGAATGAAGCCTTAAAGAAAATATCCATAACGACCAGCATTCCTGCTATGTACAGGATATTCGAAAAGATATAACAGATCCGTCCGGTTTTGATGCTGTTTCCCAGACGTCTGCTCAAGGGAAACATCAGAAATCCTGCAGCAAGGGCCGGCATCTTGAAATAGTGCAAGGCTGCTCCAACCGCCTCAAAACCGTAGGTACTCTTGTCCATCAGGATAAGAGTCAGCATGTATTCAGACATATAGATGGTAAAAAGCACTGTAAGAACTATATGCTTTTTCTGGATAAGCGGCCTGGTCATGCTGTATCCCTCACTTTTATCACTCAGTAATTGCCATACCCTCTTGTCAGTCTGCCTCTGCAATCGCCTCTATCTCGATGAGCACATCCTTGGGAAGTCTTGCTACTTCCACACAGCTTCTGGCAGGATAGGGCTTTGTAAAGAATTCGGCATATACCTCGTTGATCCTTGCAAAGTCGTTCATGTCCTTGATGAATACCGTGGTCTTTATTACTCTGTCTATGCCGGTCCCGGCATCCTCAAGCAGCGCCTTAAGATTGGTAAAGGCCTGCCTTGCCTGAGTCACTGCGTCATCTCCGCTGATCTCTCCCGTTTCGGGTATCACCGGTATGATCCCGGATGTGTAAAGCTTATCCTTGCTCAAAACAGCCTGGGAATAAGGTCCTATGGCCTTTGGTGCTCTGTCAGTCTGTATCTCTTTCATATATACCATCCTCCTTTATAATTATCCTGTTCTCCTTAAGAAGGCGTCCTACCGCTCTCTTAAATGCCGCCTTGGACAGACCGGTCTCCTCTCTTATGAGCTCCGGATCAGCCTTGTCATTAAAGGGGATCTTTCCGTCCCTTGATATCATATCATATATCCTGTCCGAGTCATCCTTCATCTGAAGATATGCTTTTTTACGAATGGACAGGTTAAGCCTGCCGTCCTCCAGAACCTTTGTGACCCTGCAGGTGACCCGATCTCCCGGTGATGCCTCATCGGAGAATTCCCTTGCGGGTATCAGTGCGGAGTATATATCATCCACAGCCACAAATGCACCGAAATTCCGGCTTACTTCATACAGAGTTCCCGTAACCTCATCATCCTTAACATAGGGCGGATCCGTCTTTAGGTATTCATATATCTTTTCCGTTGCGCACAATCTGTCGGATTTATCGGTGTACATTGCCACCAGTACACTATCCCCGGCTTTATGCTTTGAGGTCATCTCATGAAAGGGAAGTAGCAGATCTCTCTCAAGCCCCATGTCAAGAAAAGCCCCTATCTGTGTCATTTCCTTTACGATGAGGCGTTTTACCTCATGCAGATGTATAAGAGGCTCCTCTATCGTGCATATGATACGGTCTTTTGAATCACGATATACAAAAACCGTAAGCGCATCAGCCACGGTTGCATCCCGGGGTATCTGTCTGCCCGGAAGCAGTACATCACTGACTCCGTCCGACAGATAAGCTCCCTGAGGGGTTATTCTTGCGATATTAAGCGTTATGCTTTTCCCGACTTCAATCATTCCTCGTACCCGAAAACTCCACTATCGAAAAAGGCTTCCCGTCCTTATCACCCAGGAATACGATCTTACCCTGATCGGACTCATACAGAACCGGATACATCACATCTTCGAGAAAGGCCTGCTTCCTGTATTCCACCCGAAGTCTCGAAAAGTTTTCGGGTCTGGAAAGCAGTAATGTGGCTATCTCCACATATTTCCCGTTATTGACGTGATGATTCACATCCAGCATATGCTCGTTTACCACGATGGGGGTAAGCTCTTTCCTTGATGCCTCTGCCGGTATGGATATCTTTCTTCCGGTATAGTCCATGTCCAGCTTTTCCATGGGACTGTACACTTCCATAAGCCTTTCGGGGATCCTCACGGGTGTACCCTCCTTGATGGAAAGGTATGTCCACAGGGAGTCTGCCTTGGCAAGAAAGTCTCCCCTTTCATCCTTCATATAGAAATTTCTTTTGCCGAAAAAGCCTCTGATCTCATAGGGTCTGGTATGGATCGTAACCTCATCGCAAAGGTGAGGCATACGGATCACATCGATCTGCCAATAATTGATCACCCATAGTGTCCCTGCGCTTTTTAGGGCTTTCACTCCTACCCCCAGATCCTCGGACTGGAAGGTGGAGCAATCCTGAAAATAATTGAGCAGGGAAGTAATGGTCAGCGTCTCGTTCTCATCGCATTCGCTGTATCTTATCCTGGAATTAAAACTGTACATTATACGATCCTTCTGATCGAAGATATTGTTCTGTATGTCGCTGCAGTTACCTTTATACCTGTGGCAGGGGTAGATGCATGGACGATATACCCGTTTCCTATGTAGATCCCGACATGGCCCACATAATAGAATATGTCTCCGGGCTGGGCATTCTCCATACCCGACACTTCCGATCCGTAGCATCCCTGATCGTCTGATCTCCTGGGCAGGCTGTATCCGAAGTGCCTGTATACCGCCTGGGTAAATCCGGAGCAGTCACATCCGTCCGTAAGACTGGTACCTCCGGGTACGTAGGGATTCCCCACAAACTGCTGCGCATAGGATGCAATTTCCGAGCCTGTTCCTCCGGACACTGGAGCTCCCTCTGACTGGGCTCCTCCGCCTTTGCTTTCTGATTCCTTATTTTCATCGCTCTTTGCTTCGCTTTCAGCCGGCTGCTGATCGGAGGTTGTCTCGCCTCCTCCCTCATCCTTAGCCGTCTGTGCCGACTCCGGCTCAGGATTTTGCGCACCGTCACCGGTATTCTGGGCGGCAGCTGCCTTTGATGCCTCTGTGTTCTTCTTTGCCTGAGCATCCTCTGCAGCCTTCTTCTTTGCCGCCTCCTCGGCAGCTTTCTTCTTTTTGGCCTCTTCCTCTGCCTTCCTCTGTGCCGCAAGCTTTTCTTCGGCTACGATCTTGGCGATCTTGGCGTTGTCTTCTTCTATCTTTGCCTTATAGGCCTGTGCTTCACTTTTTGCAGCCTCAAGCTTTGCACTGAAGTTCTCTACTGTAGCTCTCTGCTGGGCTATAGTGGCATTAAGCTCCTCTTCGCTTGCAATGAGATCGGTCTGTACCTCCTCAAGCTCCGACAACTCCTCGTTGAGCACCCTCTGTCTTTCGGCCACATTTTCCTTGGCATCTATATAGTTGATGAGAAGGACCCTGTCATATTCATAAAGCTTCGACGCATATGCAGCTTTGTTGATGGCATCGGTGAGGCTTTCGGCATGCAGGAAGATATCTATATACTCTGTTGATGCGTTGCTGCCGTTCTCGTACATGTACTTGATACGGGCACACATGGTATTGTACTGTCTCTCTTCTTCCTTCTTTGCTGCCTCGTACTCGATCTCGGCCTGATCTATCTCCTGCTCCTTGTGATCTATATCCGATTTAAGTATCTCAACCTCTGCCAGAAGCTGGACCAGCTGCTGCTGGGCAGCCTCCATCTCGGCCTCGGCCTCGGCTTTGTCACCTGCAATATCGCTTATTTCCTGTTGTGTCTGATCAAGCTTTGCCTGATTATTGGCAGCATCCTTCTGCAACTGACTCTTGGTCTCCGCAAATGCGGGGCGAGAGATGGTCACACAAAGTATCAATGCTATGGCTGAAAGCTTTATCCTTTTTTTCTTCAAATATGTGTCTCCCTAATGCCTTCCGGCTTCAGATATCACAATTATTTACCGTCCGTGGGAAGGGAAGGACATCCCTTATATTCTCCATACCCGTGATATACATCACGGCTCTTTCAAAGCCCAATCCGAAACCGGCATGACGTACTGTTCCGTATTTGCGGAGATCCAGATAGAAATCATACTGGGATTCCTCCATGCCAAGTTCCTTCATCCTGTTCAGCAGCTTGTCATAGTCCTCCTCACGCTGGGATCCTCCGATTATCTCTCCGATCCCAGGGACCAGACAGTCCATGGCTGCCACGGTCTTGCCGTCAGGATTCTGCTTCATATAGAACGCCTTTATTTCCTTGGGATAGTCTGTAACGAAAACAGGTCTCTTAAATACCTGTTCCGTCAGATATCTTTCATGCTCTGTCTGAAGATCCGATCCCCATGCGACCTTGTACTGAAAGCTGTCATTATTCTTTTCCAGAAGCTCTATGGCTTCGGTATATGTGATCCTTCCGAAATCGGAGCTTATGACATTTTCAAGTCTTTCCAGAAGGCCCTTGTCTATAAATGAATTAAAGAAAGCCATCTCCTCCGGGGCATTATCCAGAACATATCTGATGATGTACTTGATCATGTCCTCTGCCAGTTCCATGTCATCCTCCAGATCAGCAAAAGCTATCTCAGGCTCTATCATCCAGAACTCCGCAGCGTGTCTCGTGGTATTGGAATTCTCGGCCCTGAAGGTCGGTCCGAAGGTATATATGTTCCTGAAGGCGCATGCAAAGGTCTCTCCGTTGAGCTGGCCCGATACCGTAAGATTGGTCGGCTTGTTAAAGAAATCCTTATCATAGTCCACGGCTCCATCCTCCGTGCGGGGGAGATCATCCAACGGCAGAGTGGTGACCTGGAACATCTCTCCTGCTCCCTCGGCGTCCGAACCGGTGATTATGGGCGTGTGAACATATACAAAATCTCTTTCCTGGAAGAATCTGTGTATGGCATAAGCTATAAGTGACCTTACCCTGAACACCGCCTGAAATGTGTTGGTCCTGGGCCTTAAATGGCTCATGGTCCTTAAGTATTCGAAGGTATGCCTTTTCTTCTGCAGAGGATAATCCGGTCCGGCAGCACCCTCGATCTCTATACTCGCTGCCTGCATCTCAAAGGGCTGCTTGGCATCGGGAGTAAGGACGATCTGTCCTTTTGCTATGACCGCCCCTCCCACATTAAGCTTTGCGATCTCCTCAAAGTTTTCGAGGCCGTTTCCGTATACTACCTGCAAGGTGTTAAAGTATGTGCCGTCGGACAACGTCAGAAAGCCGAAGGTCTTTGAATCCCTGTTTGAGCGGATCCATCCACCCACCGTGATCTCCTTGTCCGCATATTTATCCGTTTCTTTGTATAAAGCTCTGATCTCAACTGTATCCATATTTTCTCCCTGATCCTTTTACTTTATGACTGCCTCTTCGTAAAGAAGGTCCATCACCTTCTGCTGCAGCAGATAGTTTTCCAGTTCCCCCTCGGGGATGATCCCCTTTATCGTCTCCGCATCCGAACCATACGAAGATGCATAATCCGCATAATAGCTCTCCTTTTCCTGATCCGTAAGCTCAAGCCCTTCGGCCTTTGATATGGCGGCTACCACAAGCTGGCTCTTACCGATCTCGCGTCCGTAGTCGTTTGCCTGCCTGCCAAGCTCAGCTTCGGAAGTACCCGTCTGCTGAAAATACGTAGATGCATCCATGCCGAACTGCGAGATGTAGGAGAGCAGGCTTTCTTTGTATTCCGCGGCATTCTGGGATACAAGCCACTCCGGCACATCCTTAATGAGCTCCGCATTATCAACTGCCTGCTGTAAAAGCTCTGCCTGCTGTCTTGCTTTGGTACTGCTTTTCTTCTGTTCGGACAGCTGTTCTCTCACATACTCTTTGTATTCATCAACTGTTTCACAGCTTTCGCTGATCCCTTTTATGAATTCATCCGTGATCTCGGGCACGGAATCCTCCGATATCTTGTTTACCGTTACGGTAAAGACCACATCTTTGCCGGCCAGCTCCGGTTTGTGATATGCCGCAGGGAAGGTAAGGTTGAGATCCTTTGTGTCTCCCACCTTCATCCCGACGACTCCGTCCTCAAATCCGGCTATGAAGGATCCGGATCCCAGCTTCAGGTCTTGACCCTGTGCCGTTCCGCCGTCAAAGCTTACTCCGTCTATCTTGCCTTCGTAATCTATGTTGACGGTATCGCCTTCCTTAGCCGCCCTTCCTTCAACGGGAACAAGCTCGGTATAATAAGCCGCCGTACTGTCCAGGTTGTCCTGTATCTCCTCATCGCTCACCGATACGTCGTCCGCTGAGACCGTAAGTCCCTTATACTGTCCGAGCTTAACGTACTTATCAGGGTTTATCGTGTCCAAAGACGCCGCCCCATTACCGATGGTGCCGCAGCCCGACAGCACGGCCGCGATGATCAGTATCATTACGATACCCGAATAATGTTTTTTCATAATATCCATCCCCTTTTATATTTACGCATAGACATACATTTGTAGATTATACATCAAATCTTGTAATAATAAAAGCCATGGACACAATATATAGTTGTATCCTCTGCTTTTCACAAAACATTCCCCCCGGCAAAAATACACCATGTTATATTTCATACTACAGTTTTGTGTTTATATTGAGTTTAAAATATGACCCTTCTATGTTTTAATTAGATTTGCCGGTAATACTTACAGGCTCACATGTCCCTTAAGGAGCCTGTACCGATACCGTATCCCTTCGAGAGGAATAAAAACATGAAGTATAAAAACATTATCCTGGATATCGGCGGTGTGCTCTTATCCTACAGATGGCTTGATTTCATACGTGAGACCGTTCCCGATGAGAAAGAAGCCAAAGCCTTCGCCCGCATACTCTTTGACGATCCCTTATGGCTTGATTTTGATATCGAGACCAGACCCTTCGATGATGTGGTGGAGGATTATATCACAAAATATCCGGAACATGAGGCTGATTTCAGATACGCCTTTACCCATCTGGAAAGAATGCCCGTTGCGAGGCCTAAGGTATGGGAGAAACTCCCGGCTCTGAAAAAGGCCGGCTACAGGATATACCTTCTGTCCAACTACTCAAGCCGGATGTACCATACCCACACCGACGGTCTTCCTTTTTTTGAGTACATAGACGGTAAAGTCATATCCTATGAGGTTCATCACCTGAAACCCTACAGAGAAATATATGATTCCCTGTTTCAAAAGTATGATCTTGATCCTTCGGAATGCATATTCTTTGATGACAGACAGCTTAACGTGGACGGCGGCAGAAAATGCGGCATGGAGGGCAGAGTCGTATACTCCGAGGATGTACTTATCGGTTACTTCGACAGGCTGCTTTCGCCTGACTTTATCAGCAACCCCTTCCATGATCCCTCCAAGCAAAGAGATGAGCGGATCTCATGGCTCCTTTCAAATATGAACATGGATGAAAAGATCCTCCTGCTCTCTGATCCCGCACAGGGTGTGGGACGTTTCGGCGTGGAAGGCTTTGTGCCGGGCGGAGAGGCCTCCCATGGTGTGGAAGCCAGAAACACCCAGAATGGGATAATCGATCCGGATACCACCACCTCATTTCCGAACCCTGTGGGCATGAGCTCCTCCTGGGACCCGGATATGCTGTTTAAGGCAGGACGCGTCGTAGGGGAAGAGTCCAGAGCATCCTGGAAGAAGCACAGGAAAACCGGCCTCTCACGCTGGGCTCCTACCGTCGATATGGAAAGAGATCCGAGATGGGGCAGAAACGAAGAGGGCTACGGAGAGGATCCCCTCCTCACTTCCATCAACGCCTCTGCCTATATAAAGGGTATGCAGGGCGCGTCCCCTGAAGGAGAGACGGGAGAATACGTACTCTGCGGATCCACCCTTAAACACTTCTATGCCAACAACCTGGAATTCGACCGGTTCTTCTGCAACTCTTCGGTTGGAATGCGGGATAAATACGAATACTACCTGCCGGCCTTTCTTTACATTTTGCAAAACGCCCGCCCTCTGGGAGTCATGACATCCTATAACAGGATAAACGGCATACCGGGCATGCTGAATCCCGAGGTCAATTCCCTGCTTAAGGGTCGCTATGGTCTGATGCATGCAGTATGCGATGCCTTCTCCGTGCCAAGGCTCGTAAACTTCCATCACTACCACGGAACCCTGGCAGAGAGCCTTGCCTTTGCACTTAAGGCAGGGGTCGATCATATGTCAGACATGCCGGATGTGACCGAAAAAGCCGTCAGAAGCGCTCTGGAGCTTAACCTGATATCCGAAGAGGATCTGGACAGGGCATTGAGGAATTACCTCAAGGTAGGGATGACCCTGGGGATATATGATCCTGACGACGCATGTCCTTTTAACAGCATTACGGCAGAGGACTGCGATAGTGAAAAGAACAGGAAAACCTGCCTTAAGCTGACAGAAAAGTCACTGGTACTGCTGGAGAATAAGAACGACTGCCTGCCCCTTGAGATCCGGGACGCTGCAGATATAGCAGTGGTGGGACCCCTTGCAGATAAGTGGTATATGGACTGGTACGGAGGCATCCCTCCCTTCAAGCGCACGGTCATGGATGCCCTTAATGAGATACCGGGCATCGATAACTCCTTCTCGGAAGGCCTTGACCGGTACAGGATCATGGCCGGGGACAAGGCCTGGCATATATCGGAGGACTCAACCATAACCCTCTGTGATCCCGATGAGGGCGATCTGTTCTATATAGAGGACTGGGGTGACGGAGTCTGTACCATAAGATGCGCAGCTTCAGGAAAATACGTACAAAGAGTTCTGGATGATACCGACGAAAATGTGGACGGCCTGATAAAAGCTGACCGGGATGATATTTTCAACTGGCACGTTACCTGTCGTTTTCATCTTATTGAAAACGGTGATGGTACATTCACCCTCAAGGACAGGTTCGATCAGGGTATCTGTATCACCAACGGAAATATCCTGAGATCCTCCCCGGATAAGTCTCCTTCATCCTTCAGCCTGGTAAAGGTTTCGGACGGCGTTAAGGAGGCAGAAGACTTCGTCGGTTCAAAAGGCACCGTGGTCCTCGTTTTGGGATGCAATCCCATGATACCCGCAAGGGAGGATTTCGACAGAGTCAGCATATCCCTTCCTTCCTGCCAGCAAAGACTGCTGGATGCCTTTGCCGAAAGCAATAAGAAGGTCATAGTCGTACTGATATCGAACTACCCTTATACCTTTAACGGTATGGAGAATAAGGTCGATGCCATGCTGCTGTCAGCCACAGGCTCCGAGTATATGGGAGACGCCATAGTGTCGGCTTTATTCGGCAAGACTTCTCCTGCAGGAAGACTGGTACAGAGCTGGCCTGTTGGCGAGGATGTACTGCCGGATATAAATGACTACAGGATCATAGGGAACCGCACCTACAGATACATATCCGAAAACCTGCTGTATCCCTTCGGATACGGACTTTCCTACGGCAGATTCGAATACAGGAACCTTACGGTCCTGGAAGACCCCGCGGATCAAACCCGTCTTACCATAACCCTGGAGATCGAAAACACGGGTAAGCATACCTCGGACGAGGTCGTACAGATCTATGCAGGTGCCGGCTTTTCAGACAGGCGTCTGTCCCCTGCAGGGTACGGCAGACGGCTTATTGCCTTTACCCGTGTAAAGGACATGGCACCCGGCGAAAGCAGGGCTGTGACCCTGTCTGCGGATAAGGCTGCTCTTATGGTGTATGATGTGGTAAGACAGGATCATATCCTGTACCCGGGCACATATCATATCTATGCGGGCTTTGGTCCTATAGAGGAGCTCCTTGCTGTTGACCTGACACTTTCCGGTGAGGGCTTCAAGGATCGTGATATCTCCCTGCTGACCCCCGTATATGCATGTGACGAAAGCTGCGGTATCGAGTTCACGGAAGGTGCTTTCGGCATGACTGCCGCCACTCCTCTTTCAGAAAAAGACACCGGATCCCTGATATATTCACAATGTGTGATGCCTGAAAAGCCTTGTTCTTTGAAGCTCATTTTGAGATCAAGGCAGAAGGGAGATGTGAAGGTCTTCTGGAATGATAATCTGTTAGCCTCCTGGAGCGGCAATACTTCTTCTCCTCAAAAGGAGATGGATATCCTGGATATGCCTTCGGAGATGGTTGTGCCTCCTGCTTCCTGGGAGCCGCTGTGGACCGAGATCGAGCTGACACCTGATGTCACTTCTTCAGACCAAGCCGGGATCCTGAGGCTCGAGCTTGCGGGAGA
>CAMOIV010000062.1 GCA_946616305.1 uncultured Lachnospiraceae bacterium
ATGCAGGAGATACGAAAAGCCTGGATCCAAAACGCATACTCTATGAGGATGACAATTACCTCTTTTATAACAAGCCTCCGGGTCTCATAACCCAGTCGGACAAAACCGGCAGGATTTCCCTGAATGATATGCTCATCGCATATACCGGTACCAAAGGCGTTTTCAGACCCTCGGTGTGTAACAGGCTTGATACAAACACCTCAGGGATCGTGCTCTGCGGCAGATCACTTGAGGGACTTAAGACACTTAACAGTCTCATGGCAAACAGGAGCAGGCAGGACGGCAGGAGTAAGGGCAGGGGAATAAGAAAGATCTACCGGGCCCTGGTTATAGGAAGAGTGGATGATGAGATGACCATAAGATCCTGGCAGAGGATCAACAGGGACAATACCGTAAGTGTCTATGACAGTGAAGGGGAGGGTCTCAAGGAGATGGTCACCCTTATCAGACCCATAACATCAGGAGAGAGGCTTTCATATATCGAATGCGAGCTTATAACCGGCAGAAAGCATCAGATAAGGGCACAGCTTTCACATATTGGACATCCTGTGGCAGGTGACAGGAAATACGGCAGCAGGCCTGATCCTTCAAAAGCTTCAAGACAGATGCTGCATGCGTACAGGATCATCATGCCGGATGAGGTCCTTGACGGGCTTACGGTAACGGCCGGGATACCTGATGACATGCAAAGGATCATAGAGGAGATCTGATGGCTACATGGAATTCCAGAGGACTTCGGGGATCCACCCTTGAAGATCTGATAAACAGGACAAATGAGAAATACGAGCAATCCCATCTTGCCCTCATCCAGAAGATACCAACCCCCATCACTCCGGTGAAGCTTGATAAGGAGTCTCATCAGATAACCTTAGCCTACTTCGAGCAGCAGTCCACCGTTGATTATATCGGCGTGGTACAGGGGATACCGGTTTGCTTCGATGCAAAAGAATGCAAAAGCGACACCTTTCCCTTAAGCAATATCCATGAGCACCAGGTTTATTTCATGGAGGAATTCGAAAGACAGAAGGGTGTGGCCTTTATCCTCATAGAATATACGGATCGTCAGATGTATTATTACCTGACCTTCAGGCAGCTCAAGATCTTCTGGCAGAGGATGATGGACGGCGGCAGGAAAAGCTTCCGTCTCGATGAGCTGGACATGAGTTACGAGATAAAACAGAAGCCGGGTATATTCATCCCATATATAGATTATATCCAGAAAGATCTTGATAACAGGGATAATCTTGAAGGCCGCTCCTGATTCTTGACAGTCCAAATACGTGAAAACTATAATGATTCAGGGATATCAATACAATTAAGGGGTTTATATGGAAAACAGACTCTTACATACTCCCGAAGGGGTCAAGGACCTTTACGGAAGCGAATATGAGAAAAAGCTTGATCTGGAGGTCAGATTTCATGACATATTGAAAACCTTCGGATATAAGGATATAGAGACGCCGAGCTTTGAATACTTTGATGTGTACTCGGGAGAGATAGGTACGACTCCCGCAAACGAGCTCTACAAATTCTTTGACAAGGATAATAACACCCTTGTGTTAAGGCCTGATTTCACACCGGGAGTAGCAAGAGCTGCAACCAAGTATTTCATCGAGGAGAACAACCTGGTCAAGCTTTCCTACAGAGGAAATGTCTTTTCGAATTCCAGAGATCTGTCGGGAAAGCTTAAGGAAAATACCGAGATCGGCGCGGAATATATAGGGGACGGTTCCAAGGAAGCAGACGGAGAGGTGATCTCTCTTGCAGTACGGCTCCTTGAAGCGTCCGGCCTTAAGGACTTCCAGATATGTATCGGAAATGCAGGCTATTTCAAGGGACTCTGCGAGGAGGCCGGCATAGACAGTGAACTGGAGATGATGCTTCGTGACGAGATCGGCAACAAGAATCAGTTCCAGGCAGCAAATCTTCTGAAGGACAAGGATTATCCCCAGTCCCAGGTGGATAAGATATTACGCTGCGTTGAGCTTTTCGGTGACGTAAGAACTCTGGATAAGGCTCTTACGGGCATATCCAACGAAAGGTCAAAGGCCGCCATAGACAGGCTGAAGGCCGTATATGACGAAGCCATTAAGCACGGCATAGAAAGATATATCACCTTCGATCTTTCCATGCTGTCAAAATACAATTATTACACGGGTATAATCTTTCGGGCCTATACCTCGTCTCTGGGAGACGCGGTATTAAAGGGCGGCAGATACGATAACCTCCTTGGCAAGTTCGGTCATGATGCCCCGGCTCTGGGCTTTACCCTGTCTCTTGATGATATACTGATGGCTTTGTCCAACGAGACAAAGGCACTCTCCGGGGGCGACGGTTATCTTACGATAGCTCTGACCAAGGGAAGACTTGCAAAGAGTACCATGGCTCTTTTCGAGGAGCTGGGCATATCCGTTGATGAGATGCTTGATAAGAACACCAGGAAGCTGATCTTTGTTGATGAGCAGCACAGGCTAAAGTTCTTCCTTGCCAAGGCAAACGATGTACCCACCTATGTGGAGTACGGAGCGGCGGATATAGGTATAGTCGGAGAAGATACCATACTTGAGGAAAACCGCAAGGTATTTGAAGTGCTGGATCTGGGCTTTGGCAGATGCAAGATGTGCATCGCGGGATATGAAAGTGCCGGGGAGCTTTTAAAGCATCATGAGATGATAAAGGTAGCCACGAAATATCCAAGGATAACCAATGATTATTTCAGGAATGTAAAGCATCAGACCGTGGATATCATAAAGCTCAACGGCTCCATAGAGCTTGCTCCCATTATAGGTCTTTCGGATGTGATATGTGATATAGTTGAGACCGGAAGTACTCTTCGCGAGAACGGACTGGTAGTACTTGAGGAGGTAGTGGATCTCTCTGCAAGGATGATAGTAAATACAGTCTCCATGCGGATCCACGCCTATGAGATAACGAAGCTCCTTAAGGCATTAAGAGAGAAGATAGAGGAGAAGGATAATTGAGGATAGTTGAGTTAAACAGTGAAAGCAAACAGGATCTGCTTCAGAAGCTTTTAAAACGCAGCACCAACGATTACAAGGACATAGAGGAAAAGGTCCGCGATATCATACGCAATGTGACGGATAAGGGAGATGAGGCCATCTTCGAATATGCAAAGAAATTCGACGGATGCGATCTTGATGCTTCCAGTTTCATGGTGACTGAAGCAGAGATAGAAGAGGGAGCCTCCAGAGTCGATAAAAAGCTTTATGAAGTGATGACCAGGGCATATGAGAACATCAGAGCCTATCATGAAAAGCAGGTAAGACAGAGCTTCTTTACGACCGAAGATTCCGGCATAGTCCTGGGACAGAGGATCACTCCCATATCCAAGGTCGGTATCTATGTTCCCGGAGGCAAGGCTGCATATCCTTCAACCCTTCTTATGAACATTACTCCCGCCCAGTGTGCAGGAGTGGATGAGATAATCATGTGCACTCCGGCAGGACCCGACGGCAGGGTTACGGATGTTGTCATGGCGGCAGCCCGTATAACCGGCATAAAGAAGATATATAAGACAGGCGGAGCCCAGGCCATAGCGGCCATGGCTTACGGTACTGCCTCTATCCCTAAGGTGGACAAGATCGTGGGCCCCGGCAACATATTCGTGGCTCTTGCCAAAAGAGCGGTATACGGACATGTATCCATCGACTCAGTGGCAGGTCCCTCAGAGATAATGGTTTTGGCGGACGAAAGCGCAGATCCAAGATTTGTAGCGGCAGATCTTTTGAGCCAGGCCGAGCATGATGAGATGGCCTCTGCCATACTTGTCACCACATCCATGGAGCTTGCAAAGAAGGTGTCGGATGAGATAGATGCCTTTATACCCACGCTCTCCAGGCAGGATATAATACGGAAATCCCTTGATAATTACGGATATGCCCTGGTGGCAGAGAATATGGATGATGCCATAGAAGCCGTGAATGATATAGCATCGGAGCATCTTGAGATAGTTACGGAGGATCCCTGGCTTACCATGACAAAGGTGAGGAATGCGGGAGCGATCTTCATAGGGAGTTATTCCTCGGAGCCTTTGGGAGATTATTTCGCAGGTCCGGATCATGTGCTTCCCACCAACGGTACGGCCAAATTCTTCTCACCCTTATCCGTTGATGATTTCATCAAGAAATCCTCAGTCATATGCTACAGCGAGGAGGCTTTAAGAAATGTCAGCGAGGATATACAGATCTTTGCAAGATCCGAGGGACTCACGGCTCATGCCAATTCCATAGCCGTAAGATTTGAGGACAGGTGAGACTGACAGTTCGGATCATACGATCACACATGATCAGGAATGGTTTTGTCAGCAGATTGAAATAAACGATAAGTAAAAGTGACGGATAGATCTTAAGGTCACACATAATGAGGATCGAGGTGCAAATATGGATGTTACGGACAGGAAAAGGATAGGTAAGGTTACAAGATCCACAAGGGAGACGGACATAAGCTGCGAATTCATGATCGAAGGCACGGGCATAAGCAATATATCCACAGGCATAGGTTTTTTTGACCATATGCTGCAAAGCTTCACAAAACACGGTTTTTTTGACATGACCTTAAAGTGCAAGGGCGATCTGAGTGTTGATACACATCATACCGTGGAGGATACAGGCATAGTCTTAGGGGAAGCCCTGCTTGAAGCCATGGGAGATAAGACAGGGATCAGACGCTTCGGCAGTTTCATCCTTCCCATGGATGATGCTCTGGTACTCTGTGCAGTGGATCTGGGGGGCAGGCCCTATCTTAATTTTGATCTAACCTTCCCTCAGGAAACCTGCGGTGATATGGAAATGTGCATGATCAGGGAATTCTTCTATGCGGTTTCTTATTCGGCTAAGATGAACATCCATCTCAAGATGCTCGATGGCATGAATTCGCATCATATAGCGGAGGCAGCCTTCAAGGCCTTTGCCAAAGCCATGGATATGGCTCTGTCATATGATAAAAGGATAGAGGACGTTCTTTCAACAAAGGGGAGTTTATAATGGATTACAAGCAGATCATACCTTGCATCTATCTGAATAACGGACTGGCGGTCAAGAGCCTTACTGATCGTTCCAAGGTATCGGAGGATCCGGTGGCCCTTGCATCAGAATTTGAGAACTATGGTGCGGATGCCATCATGATATTTGATTTCTCCGTGAATGATGCAAGTCATGAGAAGAACCTCAATATCATAAAGACTATAAGCCGTACGGTAGACATACCCCTTATCGGCGCCGGTAACGTAAAGAGGATGGAGGATATAAAGAAGCTTCTCTATGCCGGATGTCAGACTGCCTGTCTTAATTTCTCCAAGGACAGCAACATAGAGCTTGCCAAGGAAGTCTCCAAGAGATTCGGAAGAGAGAAGATAGCTGCTTCCGTCAAGGATGTAAGTGAGCTTAACAAGGGAGAATCCGCCATTAAGAATTACATCGGGCTGGTGCTCTTAATAAACGAAAAGTATCTCGAGGAGACGGATCAGTGGCTTCGTGATCACTGCTTTGACAATTCAAATCCCATGAGCGTCAATCTCATACCGCTTCTTGAGAAGGAAACACTCCATGAAGCTGCTGCAGTACTCCGGTCCCACAATATTGCGGGTATAGCAGGAGGAGTCCTTGATTCCTCTCCCAAGGATTTCATGGATTTCAAACGCCAGTGCAAGGGACTTGGTCTTTCCATGAATACTTACGACAGTAAGATCGCCTGGGATAAGATGAAGCTTAATTCCGAGGGTATGGTCCCTGTTATCGTACAGGATTACAAATCCGATCAGGTGCTGATGCTGGCCTATATGAATAAAGAAGCCTTTGAGAAGACCATCTCCTCCGGGAAGATGACTTATTTCTCAAGGAGCAGGAATGAGCTGTGGGTAAAAGGGGAGACCTCCGGTCATTATCAGTTCGTCAAGAGCCTTACTGCGGACTGCGACATGGATACCATCCTTGCAAAGGTGCTCCAGATAGGGGCTGCCTGCCATACAGGTGCAAAGTCCTGCTTCTTTAATGAGATGATGTCCAAAGAATATGATGATTCCAATCCTTTAAAGGTCTTCGAGAAGGAATATGCCACCATCGCAGACAGGAGAGAGCATCCCAAGGAAGGCTCCTATACTAATTATCTCTTTGACAAGGGTATCGACAAGATACTTAAGAAGGTTGGAGAGGAATGTACGGAGATCGTTATCGCCGCCAAGAATCCCGAGACCGAGGAGCTTAAATACGAGCTGGCTGATTTCCTTTATCATGCCATGGTACTTATGGTGGAAAAAGGCGTCACATGGGATGATGTCACAAAGGAGATAGCGCATCGCTGAGGAAATAATGGCAGAACCCGCATTAAAAGATGAGATCCTCCTTTCCATCGAACATCCGGAAAGATATATAGGAGGCGAGATCAATTCCATCATCAAGGATCCAAAGAGCGTAAAGATACGGTTTGCCATGTGCTTTCCCGATGTATATGAGATCGGTATGTCACATCTTGGTATACAGATCCTGTATGATATGTTCAACAGACGGGAGGATGTATACTGCGAAAGGGTTTATTCCCCATGGACGGATCTGGACAGTATCATGCGCAAGGAGCATATACCCCTTTTTGCCCTGGAGTCTCAGGACCCAATAAAGAGCTTTGATTTCCTTGGCATCACCCTGCAGTATGAGATGTGCTACACCAATGTGCTTCAGGTTCTGGATCTTTCGGATATCCCCATTTTATCAAAGGACAGGACAGAGGCTGACCCTATAGTCATAGGGGGAGGTCCATGTGCTTATAATCCCGAGCCCATAGCCGATTTCTTTGATATGTTCTACATCGGTGAGGGTGAGACAAAATATGACGAGCTTTTTGATCTTTATATAAGGCTGACGGAGGAAGGCGCTTCAAGAGAGGATTTCTTAAGGGCAGCCTCAAAGATCGACGGTATGTATGTGCCCTCCCTGTATGAACCTCACTATAACGAGGATGGCACCCTTAAGGATTTTATTCCTTTGTATGAGGATGTACCGAAAAGGATCAGGAAGAATATCTGTACGGATCTTAATGACTCTCCATATCCCTTAAAACCATTGGTGCCCTTTATCAAGGTCACCCAGGACCGTTGTGTGCTTGAGGTTCAACGGGGTTGTATCAGAGGCTGCAGGTTCTGTCAGGCAGGTATGATCTACAGACCGGTGAGAGAGAAGAGTCTTGAGACATTAAAGGCGTATGCCAGGTCCATGATAGAATCAACAGGCAATGATGAGATAACCTTAAGCTCACTGTCCACATCTGATTATTCGAAGATAGCGGAGCTTGTAAAATGGCTTGTAGAGACATATAAGGAAAAATTCATAAACATCTCCCTGCCTTCTCTCAGGATAGATCACGTATTCCTGGAGATGATGGAGACAGTGCAGGACTCCAAGAAGGGATCCCTGACCTTTGCTCCCGAAGCCGGAAGCCAGCGCATGAGGGATGTGATAAATAAAGGCATTACAAGAGAAGATATCATGAACGGCTCCGCCATCTGCTTTAGTGCAGGTTACAGCAAGGTAAAGCTGTATTTCATGATGGGACTCCCGGGTGAGAATGATGAGGATGTCATAGCCATTCCCGATCTTGCAAACGACGTGGCAATGAACTATTTTGATACCGTACCCAAGGAGGAACGCAAAGGCGTGAGAGTACAGGTGACAAGTTCCACCTCCTTCTTCGTACCAAAGCCCTTTACTCCCTTCCAGTGGTCACCCATGGACAGACCTGAGGAATTCTTAAGGAAGGCTATCCTTGTAAACGAGACCATGGAAAAGGAATTAAACCATAAAAGCCTCAAGTATCAGTACCATGATCCTTCGGTCTCCAAGCTTGAAGGTGTGTTTGCAAGAGGAGACAGAAGAGTCGCAAAGGTTATACAAAGGGCTTATGAAAAGGGCTCCATATACGACGCCTGGACAGAGACCTTCAGCATGGACAGGTGGGACGAGGCCTTTTTGGAATGCAAGGTGGATCCCGAGTTTTATACCATCCGCGAGAGAGATTTTACTGAGCTTTTCCCCTGGGATTTCATCGACATCGGAGTCAGTAAGAAGTTCCTGATGAATGAATATATGCACGCCAAGGAGGGGAGTCATACTCCCAACTGTAAGGAGAAGTGCTCGGGCTGCGGTGCCGCAGTCTTTAAGAGCGGGGTGTGCTTAAGTCACGCAAGCCCCTGATTTTAGGAGCACTTTCCGGTAACATCACGCCTCGAAAAAGTACTGCGCAGAAAACACCTTCTCCCGCCTGGCCCTATACAACGATGGTAATATAGTATATGTTTTCAATGTGAATAATTTATATAAGGAGCAAATCATGAATACAATGAAAAAGATCATCAACGTTTATAACTCCACCAGTCTCATAATCCGTATCGTATGCGGACTTGTGGTCGGTGCCGTATTGGGACTTATCTTCCCGGGGATCACGGTAGTATCCATCCTTGGGGATCTCTTCGTGGGAGCCCTGAAGGCAGTGGCTCCGGTGCTGGTTTTCTTCCTTGTGGTATCATCCCTTTCAAGAGGCAAGGAGAAGCTGGACTCAAGATTCGGAACGGTCATCATCCTGTACATGGTAAGTACCCTGCTTGCCTCTGTCACTGCGGTTGCGGGATCTTTCCTATTCCCCCAGACCCTGAAGTTTACACAAAGCGCTGAGGCTGAGGTAGTACCCCACGGTATAGGAGAGGTTTTATCCAATCTTCTGGTCAACATGGTCTCAAATCCCATCGGATCCATAGTGGAGGGACGTTATATAGGCATACTGTTCTGGGCTACCATATTCGGTCTTTGCCTGAAGCATATAGCAGGGGACAGTACCAAACACATGCTTTCAGACTTTTCAGAGGCTATATCCAAATCCGTCCGCTGGATCATCAATCTGGCCCCCTTTGGTATCATGGGCCTTGTTTTCACCAATGTTTCCACCAACGGCCTGTCCATCTTTACGGATTACGGAAAACTACTCCTGCTGCTGGTAGGCTGCATGTTGTTCGTAGCTCTGGTAGTCGATCCTCTTATAGCCTTTGTGGTACTTAGGAGAAATCCTTATCCCCTGATCTTAAGATGTCTCAGGGAGTCGGGTATCACAGCATTCTTCACCAGAAGCTCTGCCGCAAATATACCTGTAAACATGGATCTTTGCGAGAGACTGGGGCTGGATGAGGATATGTATTCCGTATCCATCCCTTTGGGCGCGACCATTAATATGGACGGTGCTGCCATAACCATTGCCATAATGACCCTGGCGGCCGCCAATACCATGGGTGTTTATGTTGATATACCTACGGCGCTGCTTCTTTGTGTATTGTCCACCCTTGGAGCCTGTGGTGCATCCGGTGTGGCGGGAGGATCGCTCCTTCTTATCCCTATGGCATGTTCTCTGTTCGGTATATCACAGGATGTGGCAATGCAGGTTGTGGGTGTCGGCTTCATCATCGGCGTGGTCCAGGATTCACTGGAGACAGCCCTTAATTCTTCCGGAGACGTGATGTTTGCAGCTACAGCAGAGTACAGTAAATGGATCAAAGAGGGCAGGGATCTTCCCACCTTCCTTGGAGGAAATCTGAAGCTTGATATCTGAACAGGATACAATACCTCATATTGGCATATTTTGAACGTTTTTTTCGGGCTTTCTCATGTAAGAGAAGGCCTTTTTCATGCCGAAGTAAGCTTATTTATTATCGAATCGAACATATATTCCAAAAATATGTTCTATTTTTGGATGATATATGATATAATCACATGCGGAGATCGGGTCAGATGCCTGATCCCGGATGCTTTATCAATGCAGCATACTGCAGATGAGATCTGCTTTTTTTCCGGGTGCCATGTAAGCCTGGGTACAGACCGACAGACAGCGGATCCGGTGTAAGAGCAGTATGCAGCAAGGAAGGATGTTCTCAGCATGAATAAAGGAAAGATAACCGATAAACAAAGACAGATCCTGGAATATATCAAGTCAGAGACCCTATCAAGGGGATATCCTCCGGCAGTGAGAGATATATGCCTCGCAGTGGGACTGAAGTCTACATCATCGGTACATGCACATCTGGAGACCCTTGAGAAGAACGGATATATAAGACGTGATCCCACAAAGCCCAGAGCCATCGAGATCCTGGATGATGATTTCAATCTTAACCGTCGTGAGGTAGCAAACATACCCCTGGTAGGTAATGTGGCAGCAGGAGAGCCCATCCTTGCCGAACAGAATATAGAGGATTATTTCCCCGTTCCAGTGGATATGGCTCCCAACGGCCAGTGCTTTGCACTGCGTGTAAAGGGAGACAGTATGATCAATATCGGTATCAATGACGGAGATTATGTCTTTGTTAAGGAGGCAAACTCCGCCGATAACGGTGATCTGGTGGTGGCTCTTGTGGATGATTCCGCTACTGTAAAGAATTTCTATAAAGAGAACGGTCATATCAGACTGCAGCCGCAGAATGACGATATGGATCCCATAATCGTTGATAACTGCATGATCCTTGGGAAGGTATTCGGGGTGTTCAGATTGTACAGGTGACAGTCTGTGACTGTTTTTATTCCCGTGAGGCTGCGCCGAGGCTTTTGGAAATTATGATCCCTGTCTTTTGGCAGGGATCTCTTATATCATAGGGCTTTCGTATCCTGTTTGGATTCCCTTACACAGGCCTGTCTGCTTCCCGACTGCACATACATGAAAGCTGCATGTGCTTATTCCCTTAGAGAATCATCATGTTCATTATGGTATAATATATAAAGCGTTTCGCTAGCAGAAGGAGAGAGCAGCAGTTTTGAAGGTAAGGATCAAATTCAGCAAACACGGTGCCATGAAATTCATAGGCCACCTTGATACGCAGAGATATTTCCAGAAGCTTAACAGGAGAGCAGGGCTTAATGTGGCATATTCCGAGGGCTTTTCACCTCATCAGAAGATGTCATTTGCCATGCCTTTATCAGTAGGATTGGAATCCGAGGGTGAGTACCTGGATCTGGAATTAAAGGATGCCCCCTCTGTTACGGATTGGATGGGAGATCATATGACCTCAGACGATCTGGTTAATGCTCTTAATTCCTGCGGATCGGAGGGGATAAGGATCACGGATTGCGTCCGTCTGCCTGATAAGGCTGACAATGCCATGGCTTCCGTCAGGGCTGCGGATTATCTGGTGCGTTTCAGAGAAGGATATGAGCCGGGGACTGATATCTCGGATCTTGTAAGAGATTTTGAAGATTCGGAGGAATATCTCATAAAGAAACCTGTAAAAAAAGCATCAAAACCCCGTCGAAAAAAGAATGATGACAATGAGGTTGAAGCTTATAACGAGATCGATCTGAAGAAGCTTGTATATGAGCTTCGCTGTGTGGAGGATGGTATTTTCATCAAAGCCAGTGCGGGCTCCAAGGATAATATCAAGCCTGATCTTGTGATACGTTCATTGTATGAAAAAGCAGGTATAGAGCTGGCTCCCTTTGCCCTTGTGATAACAAGACTTGAATTATATACCGATAACATGGTTCCCCTTCTTGATGCAGGGGATGCATTTTAGGTGCTGAGGATCATTGTCTGTATGGTATTCTGTGTCATAACCGAATATAGGGGGATCAGATTCATAGCAATGATAAGGGACGGGATCATAGAGGATCTTATTCCCTTCTATGATGATGAAAAGCCAAAAGCCGGAGATATCATCCTTGGCAAGGTGTCCGATAAGGTACCCGGCATACAATCGGCCTTTGTGAACCTGGGGGAGATCAAGGCCTATCTTCCCATATCGGGAGATTCCGGCATAAAAGCTCAGGACGAGCTTCCGGTACTCATCACCAAGGAAGCTTCCGGGAATAAAGAAGCCGTTGCAAGCTCAAGGCTTTCCCTGACCGGCAGATACTGCGTGATCCAGCAATCCAAGGGCAAGCCTGTTTTCCGTATATCAGCAAGGATAACGGAACCGGATGAACGGAAGAGGCTTGAAGATGGTCTTAAAGGCCTTGCTGAGGACTTCGACATCATCATAAGGACCAAGGCCATGGATCAGGACATGGATCTGATAACCGATGAGATAAGAAGCCTCATGGATAAACTCTCACATATCGTGGAGATTGCCCCAAGCAGAACAGTATATACCAGGCTTTATGAAGCAGACATGCCTTATGTCACAGCCATCAGGGACTGCAGGATAGGAGAGGTCACAAAAGTCATAACCGACATACCCAGGGTATACAACACAATACGTGAAAGAATGCCTGATGTAGATATATCTCTCTATGAAGATAAGATGCTGCCTCTGGCAAAGCTTCATAAGATAGCATCAACTGTGGATTCTGTTACCGAACGCATCGTATGGCTTAAGAGCGGTGCTTATATCGTTATAGATGAAACGGAGGCCATGACTGTTATAGATGTAAACTCCGGCCGCTTCTCCAAGGATAAAAGCAGGGAGGAGAGCTTCTACATGATCAACTCCGAGGCTGTAAGTGAAATAGCGAGACAGTTACGCATAAGGAATCTGTCGGGGATCATAATGGTCGATCTTATCAATATGAAAAACAGGAGCGATTACGACCGGCTGGTGGATGAGATGAAGCAGGTATTTGCCTGTGATTCGCAGTATACAACATTTATAGACTTTACCAGGCTCGGGCTTTGTGAGCTCACCAGGAAGAAGGTTCGAAGGCCGCTTAGAGAAGTTTTGAACGATGCATAAAACACCTTCTCCCG
>CAMOIV010000063.1 GCA_946616305.1 uncultured Lachnospiraceae bacterium
GATTGGGTTAAGTGGATATGGCGAGCCGACACTCCTATCGGTACCGCCATATCCGTCTTGTTTCCCGTGCTGTTTACGGCCTCGATCACCAGTCTGGTAATATACTCCACACTGTTAATGTCCACTGTACAGCCTTCCTTTCAGATCAAGCCTTAAGCTTCGGCAGGATCATCTCAACATCGTTGTGAGGTCTGGGGATCACGTGTGTTGCGATGAGCTCTCCAAGTGCGCCTGCTGCAGCTGAGCCTGCTTCTACGGAAGACTTAACTGCTCCTACATCTCCTCTTACCATAACGGTTACAAGACCAGATCCGATCTTCTCTGTTCCGATAAGAGTAACATTTGCTGCCTTACACATCTGGTCGGCTGCCTCTATAGCTGCTACCAAACCTCTTGTCTCAACCATTCCCAATGCTTCAAGTGACTGTGCCATAATAATTTCCTCCTGATGATCTTTTATTTATTGTCTGTTTTCATTTGTTCCCTGATATTAAAGTCCGGGGGATCCTGTCCCAGCATCCTGGATACGGAACCGTCTTCTCCCTTTCCCTTAAACCTTGATGCAGAGATGGCTACTATCTTTCGGATCTCCTCGTGGGGGTTGGGCAGTACTCCGGATACAACAGGCTTCCTGATGTTAGGATTGTTCACGGCTTCAAGGACTGCCGTACGTACGGCTTCCACCTCGCCCTCGATAACAAGGGTCACAAGCCTTCCTCCAAGCTTCCTCTCCCAGGTTGCCAGTGAGACATTGGCTGCCTTGCACATTATATCCAGCACATCCAGTGCCGCCACCACTCCGGTTATTTCGATAAACCCGTAAGCATTTGCCATCCTAAAACCTTCTCCCTGATCCCGTACTCAGCCTTTGAACTTGGGCAGGATCATCTCAACATCGTTGTGAGGTCTGGGGATCACATGTGTTGCAACAAGCTCTCCAAGCTTTGATGCAGCAGCTGTTCCGGCCTCAACGGATGCCTTTACGGCACCTACGTCTCCTCTTACCATTACGGTAACGAGACCGGAGCCGATCTTCTCTGTTCCGATGAGAGTTACCTCTGCAGCCTTTGTCATGGCATCAGCTGCCTCGATGGCTGCTGTAAGACCTCTGGTTTCCACCATTCCCAATGCTTCAAGTGATTGTGACATTTTTCTTCCTCCTGTGTTTTCAGTCTTTATCCAACGCACTGATCGTCAGCATCTTCTCAGTATCCTCTGTGGGGCTGGGGATGATATGTGAGCACACGATACCTGTGGTATTCCTTGCCACTTCCTCTGCCGCCTCCATGGCTTCCCTTACATCCGATACCGCTCCTCTGAACTTAACAGTCACCAGAAGAGGTACGGGAAGGGAATCTGCGTTTGCGGGCTTATTCTTGTCAAATACATCCAGAGTCACGTTAGCGGCCTTGCATCCCGCATCTGCTGCCAGGAATGCACAAACCAGCCCGTATACCTCCAAAAGTCCCACTGCTTTATTCTCTGTCATCTGCCCGGATCCTTACATTGAATGATCTATGGTTACGTATATATCCGACTAATTGACTATAGCTATCTTCAGCCCTGTCATAGCCAGATTGGTCTTAAGCGCTTCATTAATGTCCTGAAGCGGAAAGCGGTGTGTGATGAGCTCCGATACCGGAAGCCCTATCGCTTTTGCTCTCTTAAGAAAATCAAATGTTGTTCCGTAGTCCCTGAGAGTGTATACCCAGGATCCCACAAGATTGATCTCCTTTGAGCAAAGATCGAAGTGCGGGTTGATGGTTGCATCACCTCCGTCTACGAAGAAGCCCAGCTCGCAAAGTCCGCCGCCGTTCCTGATGAACTTATAGACATTTGCATGAGCATGAGGGTTCCCGGTACACTGGAAGGCAAAATCACAAAGGTGTCCGCCGAATGAATCATATACTGCCTTTGTCAGGGCTTCGATGCCTTTATGATCATTGAAATTGACTGTCTTATCCGCACCAAGCCTCTTCGCAAAATCAAGCCTCTTCTCGTTTCCGTCTACGGCCGTGATATTCTCTATGCCCATGGTGCGCAGGACCGCTATGCAAAGGAGTCCTATGGGGCCGCAGCCCTGAACCGCAACTCTTGAATTAAACCTTAATATGTTGGTGCTCTTGGCTCTTTCCACCGCATGGACAAGAACCGCCGCAGGTTCTATGAGTATCCTGCTGTCAAGGTCCAGATCGCTTACGTTGAATATGGTGGAGCCGCCTCTTACGAAGATGTAATCCGAGAACCAGCCGTTAAGGTGATAATCGTCATCGGGGAGCAGTCCGTATACATCTGCTTTTCCGACGTTCTTCTTATTGAGGTCAAACATGGTGATCTCGGGATCATCCTCGAATATCATGCAGGTCACGACCTTGTCACCTATGTGCAGATCCTTGCCTGCACTGTCAACCTTCACATTCTTACCCATAGCCACGATCTCACCGGTACCTTCATGTCCCAGTGCGACGGGAATAAGTCCGAAGGGATCTCTTTTGAACTCATGGGCATCCGTACCGCAGACACCGCATCCCTCAACCTTGACGAGGATATCATCATCTCCAAGGGGAGGAATGGGATACTCCCTGACCTCAAATCTTTCCTTTTCAACAAGGACTGCTACCCTTGCCTTATCAGGTATGGAAGCAGGACCTTTATTTCCAAGGGAGGTGTAGGAAGTGAAGGCTCCCATTGCGGGGCTTCCCTGAGGCTTATTGTCCATCTCGTTCAGGACCTGTCTAACTATCTGCTCGATATCATGTTCATTTACTGCCATTGTCCTGTTATTACCTCCTTATCTGATGCATAGACTGTCGCTCATGACACAACGGCGTCTCTTGGTGAATGTTGATGCGCTTGTAAGTCCTTCTCCGGTCCTTGAAGCAATGGTAAACGTGGGGAAGCCTTCCCCGCCAAAGCCTAAAGCCGCATAGCTCGGACCGTTTTTCACAAGTATGGCCGTATCCAGTGCCCTGGCATATTCCGTGATGTGATCCACGTTCTTTGAATGTATATGTGCCGAATGACGGTTTCCGTGTTCAAGCCATTTTGCTGTCTCAACCCCTTCGGCGAAATCCTTTACTCTGACAACGCCAAGGATGGGCATCATAAGCTCTTTTGTTATAAGGGGATGCTCTTTCTCACCCTCAAATACTATGCATCTTATCCCTGCATCAACCTCAACTCCTACCATGGACAGCAGCGTTTTTGCATCCTTGCCTACGCAGTCTCTGTTAAGTGCACCCTTTGGGCTTAATACGGTAGATACCAGCCTGTCCTGGACACTCTTGTCTGCAAGGTAGCATCCGTTTTCCTTTATCATGTGATCCATAAGCTCATCACAGATGGCATCCACGGCCACTATCTCCTTTTCTGCTATACAGGGGAGATTGTTATCAAACGTACACCCGTTAACGATGTCCCTTGCCGCCTTGGCAACATCCGCAGTCTCATCGACCAGTGCAGGTGGATTGCCTGCTCCCGCTCCTATGGCTCTCTTTCCGGAGGACAGGACTGCCGTTACCACACCGGGTCCTCCCGTAGCACAAAGGAGCGGGATAAGAGGATGCTTCATCATGATCTCACTTGTTTCCAGTGTGGGATTCTCCACTGTGACGGCTATATTGTTCGGGCCGCCTCCTTCAACCGAAGCTTCGTTCATCAGATTGATGGCGAATATCGAAGTCTTTATCGCCTTCGGATGGGGGTTAAACACCACCGTATTGCCTGCCGCGAACATCCCTATGGTATTGCATACAACCGTTTCCGAAGGATTTGTGGTGGGTGTGATGGAGCCTATGACTCCGAAGGGTCCCATCTCCACAAGGGTCAGTCCCCTGTCCCCCGACCACGCTGTAGTGGTTATATCCTCTGTTCCCGGTGTCTTATCCGCCACAAGACGGTGTTTTAATATCTTGTCGCCCACATTTCCCATCTTTGTCTCGGAAACGCCCATGTTCGCCAACATTTCGGCGTTATCCCTTACCTTGTCACGCATGATGGAAATGATCTTTTCTCTCTGATCGAGAGTCATGACCCTGACCTTCTTCTGAGCCTCGTATGCGGCCTGTATCGCGCTGTCCATATCCTTGAAAACTCCCATGGATCCGGCCTGGGGCTCCTGCAGATTAATGGATGTCAGGACTTTATTGACTATCTCGTTTATATATCTCTCATCAACTGCCAATTTTCATCATCCTTTCTATCGGCATATGCTTACTTGCCAAGTGATGCAAGAACCTTCTTAGTTATCTCGGCCACCAGATCCTCTGATGAAGCGGAAGCCCCGGCAGACGCACTGCATGTACCGCAGTTATGGCAGTTTGCCTCACCCTTATTCAGGCACAGATCAGCGGGATGTCTTCCCGGAAGTCCCATCTTACGGCGGATCTCGTACAGCTTCTGGATGTTCTTCTCGTCGAATTCCTTGGGACCGCCCAGTGCTCTTGCCTTGTATAAGAGCTCTGCATAAAACTCAACCGACTCCATCTTGTAGTATGCAGTCATAAGATCCTGCCCCCAGGTGAGTGCTCCGTGGTTCTCGAGAAGCACCTGATCGAAATGCTCAAGATAGGGCTCAACTGCATCAGGGATCTCTTCGGTAGAGGGAGTTCCGTAAGGAGCGATAGGCACGCATCCCAAAGCGATGACTGCCTCAGGCATTATGGGCTGTGTTAAAGGTATCCCTGCAATGGCAAAAGCTGTTGCAAATGTGGGATGTGCATGAACCACTGAACCCACATCCGGGCGCTTCTTATATACACGCATATGCATCTTTATCTCAGAGGAGGGACGGAAGCCTTTATTTGCCTGGATAACCTTGCCTTCTGCATCAACCTTGCATATATACTCCGGTGTCATAAAACCCTTTGATACCCCGGTAGGTGTGCAAAGAAACTCGTTATCGTTAAGCTTCACGGAGATGTTTCCGTCATTTGCCGCAACCATATTGCGATCGTAGATACGCTTACCGATCTCGCATATCTGCTTCTTAATCTCGTATTCATTCTGTGCCATTTCAAATCCTCCTTAGTGTTCTAAATGCCGCAAAAATAGTGTTTTGACTGGATTATATAATTCCCGCCCGAAAAAGTCAACACAAAACCACATTTTCGCTTTGGAATTTTGTGTTTTCTTGTTTGTTCTTGAATTATTCCATATAAAGTGGTATGATACCTCCCGTAGGATAAGGAAATGCGGCTCATTACATGAGCTTAATACAGTATGTACAAAGAGAAGGGGTTACCAATGGCAGGAAAAAGAGGAATGACGGGAGCATCAAAAAAGACAGGTACCGCCGGACAGACCGTTAAGAAGTCGGCTGTTGTTACCAATGTAAGTGAAGATGTCTCCGGCATGATCGAGTATGAGACCATCTCCCAAATCCTTGAAAGGGACGCTGAAAACGGTGAGATCTTCGCCATAGGCGATGCGATGCCCATATATTATCTGTGATATTCTGTTGTTTTATTACGGATTGATGTTTTTTTGATCATGGAATGTGGGATGATCATGATTTTCTGCGGCTTTGGCCGGAGAAACTTTTGTTGAATTATAAAGGATACCATCATATGACTAACGATTATAACGATCAGATAAGGATAGTACAGGAAACGGTTGCGGGTAAGGAGATAACCTTTGCCCATATCATAGGCAGTCCCGAACCCGTTATATTCCAGAAGCTGGGACTTAATCCCCAGGTGGATTACTCCCGTTCGGCCATAGGGATCATGAACATGACCCCTCCGGAATCCGCTGTCATCGCTTCCGATATAGCCCTGAAAAGCGGTGATATCTATCTCGGCTTTGCTGACAGATTTACGGGTACTCTCATAATCACGGGCGAGATATCGGATATAAGATCGGCTCTTAATGAGATCGTGGATTATTTCGGTAATGTCCTGGGGTATGTAGTCTGCCCCGTCACACAGAAGTAGGAGCGATACATAATGGATGCCGTACAGGTTCTTGAAAAGGTATTCGGCGAAGACTATGGCAGTCTGAAGGGGAAGCGGCTCCGCATGACAAGGCTTCGCATCCCCGGCAAGGAGGTGTGCATGGCACATGTCTTTACTCCCATGGATCAGAATGTCTATATCAATCTGGGCCTTAATATAGGAGTACATGAAGGCGAGGACCATTTCGGCGAAGCTGTGGGTATCATAAGGTTCACCCCATGGGAAGCGGTGATAGCCGCTGCAGATTGCGCTCTGAAATCCGCCGATGTCAGTCTCGGCTTTATGGATCGTTTTAACGGCTCCCTCATCATTACGGGAGAACTTGAGCAGGTCAAAACCGCCGTTAATTCCACAGTTGATTTTTTCGATAAGGATCTGGGCTTTGCCGTATGCAAGGTCTTCGGAGCATAGAGGACTTAAGCTATGAAGAAGGTGTTTCTCATGGGCAGGAGCGAGGTAGGGAAGACAACTCTTACCCAGGCTCTAAAAGGCGAATCGCTCCATTACTCCAAAACCCAATATACGGACGTTTCGGGAAGCATGATAGACTCTCCCGGTGAATATGCTGAAGCAAAGCATTTCAGCGTTGGCCTTGCCTGCTTCTCCTTCGAGGCAGACGTGGTGGCCATCGTGCAGTCTGCCGATGAACCGTATAACCTTTTCGGTGCAAGTCTGCACACCTTTATATCCAGACCCCTCATCGGGATCATAACGAAAAAAGACTCCCCTAACGCCAATGTGCCCATGGTGAGACTGTGGATGGAAAACGCCGGCTGCGACCGTATCTTTGAGGTAGATAATATATCCGGCGAAGGACTTGACGAACTCTCCGATTATCTGAAGGAGGACATAGAGCCCATATCCATGGATGAAGCAAAAAGGAGGCAGCGCCTGGGACTTAACGAATGGGAAAAGCCCTCTTCATCCCCTGTTCAGCTTTGAGATACTTGCGATGGTCGGGATCTTCATGGGGCATACATCCATGCAGGACAATGACTTGGAACATCCCCTCCCGAAACGCTCCCCGTACACTCTTCTGATATCTTCCGCTTTGTTTTTATTTCTCGCATATACAAGATAACAGTCATTGGCAAAGGCAGCGCCGTAGAAGGTGCTGCCGTTTTTGTAATTGGGACACACCTCCAGACAGAGCCCGCATTTAAGGCATTTGGCCGCAGTATACTGATGCTCGTGATCCCTGTCCTCACCCTGCATCAGTTCGCCGATGTAAACGCTTGTCTTTTTCAGGTTCTCATGTATGGAGGATCGGTCTATGATCAGATCGTGGATCACCGGAAACTTCCGAAGAGGACGGATCGTGACCTCATCCTTCTTACAATCCCCAAGGAAGGTCTCGCAGGCAAGGGCCGGTCTATCGTTTATCACCATGGCACAGGAGCCGCAGACTCCCTGCAGGCAGGAGCATTCCCATCCTATCCTGGTGGTGCTCTCACCCTTATCATTCACAATATCATCGTTGTAATTAATGTGATCCAGCAATCCCGCAACTGTTATATCCATGGGACCTTCATAATTAAAACACTCCCAGTAGGGCTCGGATACAGGGGTTACCTGTCGCAGTATCTTTACCTTCATACCTTCCTCCTTCCTTGCTTAATCCTTCCAAAGGCTTAAATCCATGCTCCGTCAGACCTCAAGCCTTGTATTATAGGCTCCGTCATCATAGGAGATCAGGGTTGCATGTGCAAGCTCCTCATTCGTTTTGGGATAGTCTGCCCTGTAGTGTGCTCCTCTGCTTTCTCTCCTGCTCTTTGCGCAGGTAAGCACTGCCCTGGCCAGTGTCAGGATCCCTATGAGACTGTAGTTGAAATAGGGCATCACGCTGTTGTCATACTGTATCTTCTCTGCTGTCTCCAGATAGTAATCCACATCGGCTATGCCGTTATCAAGGCTCTTTTCATCCCTTACTATCCCCAGATCCTTTTGCATGGTCTCTGCCAGGAGATCCCTGATATAGGCCACGGGGAATCTGCTCTCCGTCTTCCCCTTTTTCTCCAGTATCTCCTTCTGATCCTTTATATATCCGTCAAGATCCGGATGGCCCCCGCCTCCCATCCTTCCACAGATCTCATCCGCTGCCGTAAAGCCGCCATGCATGGCTGCAAGGAGGGAATTCCCTCCCAAGCGGTTTGCTCCGTGATATATGGAAGCGCACTCTCCTACCGCAAAAAGGTTTCTGATATTGGTCTCATGATCAATGCCCACAGCAAAGCCACCCATAAAGAAATGGACAGATGGGGTTACCGGTATGGGCTCAGCGGTTATATCGATGCCGCCGTATTTTGCGCAAAGCTCCATGATCTCGGGTATGCGCCGTCTTATGAGCTCCTCCCCCAGGAAGGATACATCAAGCATCACCTGCTTTTTCGTCATCCAGATCTCGCGTGACACCAGATCCCTGGTCATAAGGTTTCCCTTTTCCCCGTATTTATCCTCCATGAAATAGACTCTCCTGCCGTCTTCAACGTAGAAAAGCCTGCCTCCTTCGCCTCTTGCGGCTTCGGATATGAGCATCTTCTTCTGTCCCGTCTCCATGGTAGTGGGATGATACTGGATGAACTCCAGATTCTTAAGCTTTACTCCCTGAGTGAAAAGCATCCCCTGTGTATATCCGTCACATTGCGTTGACCCCGTAGTCTTGCCGAAGAGGGCATTCTGACCGCCTGTCGCCATCACCACTGCATCGGCATAACAGGCCTCAAGTCCTCCCGATGTTTCATCATAAAGCAAAGCCCCGTAGCAGACTCCGTCCTTTATCAGAGCGGAATGAAAGCAATTCCAGAGCCTTCTAATTATCCTGCCCTCGGCCTCAAAGTGTCTGACTTCCATGACAAGTGATGAAACGATCTGCTTGCCGGTGGATGCACCGCAGTAATACGTCCTCTTATGTGACTGTCCGCCAAAAGCTCTCTTGGAGAGCTTCCTGTCATTATCCAGGCTGAAAACGGTGCCTATGCTTTCCAGGTACTTAAGGATCTCGCCACCGTGTTCGCAAAGACCTCTTACCTCCTCTTCTCCTGCAAGATATGCTCCGCCCTTAAGTGTATCCTCTACATGACTTTGTACGGTATCTCCTTCGTCATTGTCCTCCAATACCGCATTGATCCCGCCTGCTGCCATAACAGACTGGGAACGTTCGGACGGAAAGGGTGAGACAAGAGTAACAAAAAGCCCCTGCCCTGCCAGACGGAGGGCACAGGACATACCCGATATCCCGCTTCCTATCACCAGCACATTTCTCATCATCAATCCCCCGTCAGCAAAAACATGACTACCTGTCCCTTGATCACTGCATATAAGGATACCGCAAATATCACGGCACCAAGAACATAAGCGATATGATCGATCCTTTTCTTTACCTTAAGGGAATCAAGCCATCCCATGGTTATCAGCGCTTTGGAAAAGGATACCGATATATGTGAGATCACTGCCGCAAAAAACAGAACTTCACCGAATATCAGAAGTCCCCATAGGAGCCGGTTCTTATTCCCTGAGGCATAACTCATCAGGTCGAACATCTTGATATGCATGGGCAGCAGTATGAGAATAAGGGCAGCGCTGATACGCTGGATCAAGGTCGTTATGTTCTGCTTTGGATAATAGGTGATCGCGGAGCCGTCACCCTGAGTAAAGACTATGATCATGCCAAGAACTGCATGGAGACACACGCAGATCAGAAAGGGGTAGGCTGTCAGCTGGTTCAACATCGGATCATAGTAAAATGTCAGATACGAAAAGACGTTATATCCAGCATGTATGAGCATGCCCAAAAGGGTCAGCAGTGAAAGCGTAGCATTTGCCTTTTTCAGGATCATATTACCCCTTTCTTACAGCAATACCCTTGTCCCTGTGCACTTTTATCTTCATCCACAGCACGACTGCTATGAGCACAACAGGGAATATAACGGCTGCCAATATGCCTGCCTTCAGATCGTCATTCCTTGATTGAGATACTAATCCTACTACTCCGGGTCCGAAGGCCCCTCCCAGATCCCCCGCCATGGCCAGGAGAGCAAACATAGCCGTTCCTCCTGCGGGAAGCCTCTTTGACAGCAGGCTTATGGTTCCCGGCCACATGATAGCAACTGAGAATCCACAGATGATACAGCCTATAAGACCCAGTATGGGACTTTGTGAAGTCGCGGTCAGGATATAACAGAAGAGGCATAGAGCCCCTGAGCCCAGCATATATCCCGTAAGCTCTATCCTGTCACCGTATTTACCGTATATCGCACGACTTATACCCATTGTGACAGCGAACAGACAGGGACCTGCCAGATCCCCCATGGTTTTTGAAAGTCCCAGAGCCGACTCCGCAAAGGCAGATGCCCATTGTCCCATGGACAGTTCCGAAGCTCCTGCACATACCATTAAGATCACCCCGAGGAAAAACATCGGTGTCTTAAAAAGGGCGGCGAGAGTCATACCATCCCCCTCCTTTACCAGAGGTTCTATGGGACAGGTGGCAAAATTATATACGTTATAAAGAGGGATCATCGCCCAGATAACGGAAAGCCATCTCCAGTTCTCAACTCCGAAAAAGGCAAAGAAAGCCGTGGACAAAGAGATCACTCCAACACTCCCCCAGCAATAGAATGAGTGAAGAAGACTCATGACTGCTTCCTTGTGTTCGAAGGGACATGCCTCCACTATAGGACTACCCAGAACCTCTATGAGTCCGCTGCCTATAGCATAGATCACAACGCTTATCATGATCCCGGCAAAGGGATCCGGCAATATGGAGGGAAGAAAGGCAAGACCTATCAGTCCTGCAGCTGATGCTATCTCCGAAGCCACCACACACAGGCGGTAGCCTATCCTGTCAACATACTTTGCACAGATTACATCCACGATCAACTGGGTAATAAAAAACGTTGAGGGTATCAGCGCTATCTTACCGAGAGGGATCTCCAGACTCCTGTGAAAGGTAAGAAAAAGAAGAGGCGCAAAGTTGGCAGTGATCGCCTGCGTTACAAATCCCAGATAACACGCGATCAGTGTTTTCCCGTATTTATCGCCTCTTCTCATATGATCCTTATACCTCGTATCTCCTGTCAGCCTTTATCAATCCCACCAGTAGCTGGCTATGTATCTGTCGATATGATTTCCGTTTATGCTTACCTCAAATACACCCATAAGTGCAGTGGTCGCTTCGTAATCATCCGGATCTTTTTTGGCCGCTTCATAGTTCTTTACGATCCAGTCATAGGGCTTTTCACCGTTTTTATGATTGGTAAATCCCTGGGCACCCGGATCGAATACAGTATCCTTGTCAACATACAATGTCATCTTGACAGTACTTCCCTCGGTCTCGTAACCGGTCATATAGGGGAACTGGACCTCCACGTTCTTAAACCATATCTCCCCGTTATCTTCATCGATCTCCGGTTCAATCATTGAGGTTACAACATAATAGAAACTGTCCGCAACATATGATCCGGTATGCTTCACATAGGCATCTTTGTAGCCGGCCTTTTTTATTTCATCAAGCCTGTCTTTAGCATCCTTTTCATTATCAAACATCCCGCAGGAAAGAGCGTAGGAAACATTCCTGCCAAGTCCGTCAAAGTCGGATGTTGCAACCACAAGACAGTCCTTATATCCCTTTGCGATGAGGGCGTCTGCCTCACTATACAGGGCTTCATAATCATTGCCTGCACTGACCCATACTCCGTAGAATGAAGTGACCAGATCATCAAGGCTCCCAAGCTCTTCATACTCTTTCTCACCGGTCATGCCATCTTCCGCATCATCGATGTCGCTTACATTGGGTTCCTCCGCACTGTCAGCCGAATAGTCCCCGGATGATCCGTCTTTATCGGAAGCTTTGTCTTTATCGGAAGCTTTGTCGTCGTCCGCATCTTCCCCTGATCCTTCACCGGCGGACTCATCCTCAGACTTGTCATCAGCAGATGCCTCCTCGGATCCTTCCTCTTCGGTATCCTTGTCTTCCCCATCATCCTTACCGGCCGGCTCGTATGTACTGCCGTCCTTCACAAAGGTCATGGTGACGCCCATCCCCAGCATATCTTCGATGATGATGGCCTCTTTGTCCAGTCTGCCGGTAAGCTCTTCGCCCTCAACCTTTATGGTCACTGTATTGTCATCATTCTGCCATTTGATACTCTCGGACTCATTATCCACCGACATGGATCCTTTGCCCTTTTCCTTAAGCTCTATCTCAAATTTGCCAAAATCATCCATAGGCACTGAGATCCCGCTCATCTCACCGTATTTGGCAGCATAGTTGCCCACAAGGGTATCATCCGCTCTTACCTTTTCGCCGCAGCCCGTAAGCATCAGGCAGGCAAGCATCACCGTTGCAGCAATAACTGTCAGGTGCGATCTTACACGCTGCAGATCCTTTAGTATCATGTTGTTCATTATAACCCTCCCTTTATCGTACGGCCAGTCCCTCTTTCGCTATCAAAGAACCCTGCCGGATACATACACACATGTTTGATTATATATGATACTCATTGCTTTTAATACAGCCATTCGTCTATATTATCCGTGAATGATCTCAGGTTTTCCCGTTGACGTTTCCTTACTTCCTCCCATGTATGTTCATATTGCTGTCCCTGCGGATACCACTCCCGCTTA
>CAMOIV010000064.1 GCA_946616305.1 uncultured Lachnospiraceae bacterium
ACACCATCAGCATAGAGCTGTACAGCTATGCTATTTGCTCTCTTGCCGTCCTGATCGTCATTATCGTTCCATACTTTCTCAACAGGTATATCAATGTTTGAATAGTACTTATTGACTATCTTTGCCGATGCAAAACGAGTTCCATCATTATACTCAACCGGCTTGGTCGTGATGTTACCCCATTTTGTTGCGTCGAAGTTGTTGAGATCCGTATATTCCGTGCTGTCAGGCACTTCGTCACCGTCCTCGAAATACTCCTGAACCCAATACTGAGCAGCCTGAGCGCCCTTTATAACCTTGAGTCCGCTTATGGTTACTTTCTCTCCTGCCTTTACATCAAAGCAAACATAAGCTCTCTTACCATCTCCGAGACTGAACTCTCCCTTATCATATATCTTATAATCGACATTTCTTCTCAGACTGCTGGTGAAAACAATATTATCGTAGCAGTCAACATCCTGATAATGTCCACCGCCCCAGGTGTTGCCGCCGCCAAACAGCATTACCTTATAATATGTATCTTCGTTTGAAACCTTTCCATTCCTTAAGACTTCCTTGGTAACCTCAATGGTTCCATCCTCAGGCTCGCTTATATGGTTCACAAACTCAGGCTCGCCGGGCCAGCAATGGTTGGGGATGGTTACTGTCCTGTCAACCTTTGTCTCGGTCCATACATAGTACTTGGTATTATTGCCGTTGGTTATCTTCTGCGAATTTACAAATACCTTTACGTAATATGGCTCGGAATCATATACGACACCGGGCGCATTGCCCTGCTTCTCGGTGATCTTGTACATGAAAGCGAAGAATCTGGTATTTGCGTAATATCCGCTGACTCCGCTTCTGGGATCCTTGTAAACAGCCTCGCCCTCGAAGGTCAGCTCGCCAAGAGACACCTTGTGTCCGGGTGAATCCTTGTATACGGTAACTTCCTTCTTGTTGTTGACCATTCCGGGAAGATCCGGGATCTTGTTTATGTCCTTGAGTACCTCTGATCCGTTCTTGTCACCATCGTCATTGCAGGGATACTTAACTACTTCAAAAGTAAATCCGTCATTAGGCCAGAGGCTTGTATCTGCCTCATCCCCATTCTTATCCTTGAGGAACTTTGTGATATTGATGTCAAGAGTAGTCCTGTCATCCTCTATCTCGGGAAGCTCAGCATTAAGAGAGTGCCACTCAGCACCGCTCTCTGCTACGTTACATACAAGCCAACCTGCTCCAACGCCTGTGAACTTAACCGTGGCCTTGGGTGCAAGTATGATACCCAGTGCATTGTTATAGGTAACATTCGATGCGTAAGGGAAGTTGTATACCAGAGTCTTAACAGGATTTTCATCATCACTGTCGGGATCCGATGCATAACTGTCCGCAGACTTGTAATAGCCCAATCCGTTATCTATCTTGGGCTTATCATAGTTTACGCTCCCCGTTGAATAATCATTAAATACTATGGTCTGATCCCTGTTCTTCTTTATGCGAACTCCCTCAGACCTTCCGAAATATGATCTCAGCTCATCGGTAACGGTCACATAGTAAGTACCTGAAGGCGCGCCCGTGAAATCAAGGAAGGCACCCTGATCAACCGTTGTCTGGTAATTGATGCCGGGATTATCCGCAGGACTTGACATGCCTGCCATGGACTCAGACTTGGCCGTGGCATCGGAAAGCAGGCCGTTAACGTAATCGTTGATCACGCCCTGTTCTCTGGGGATAAGATGGAACGGCTGCTTATCCGTGTTATCCTCAAGGACATTTCTGTCTATGACACTCTGTGGTGTATATATATAAGCCTCTGCACCTTTGATCTTGAACTTATTGGTGCCCCCGGTAAATGCTCCCATATAGATTTCCTGGGGATTGGAAGTGCTCTTTGAAGAGGTGTTACCTGTCTGCTGATTTGAGTCGCTGTGGAATTCCTTAACGGCAAAGTTGGTCTCTGAATCACCGCTGAAGTTCCACTTGTTGGCTGTGATACCATAAGCCCATGCCCTGCTAAGGATGTCCCTGTAATCATCAGTTCCGCGATGTGCAGTAAGCGATACGGCATTCTGATAAAGTACGGCATCCAGATATGAAAGGCTCTCAACCTCTGCCTCGACAGCGGTCACATCACCGTTACCGTCGGTCTCTGCGGGAGCGGATGTGACTTCCTCTGCTGTTGATGAATCATCAGGAACATGATATACGGCTATAGAGGTCTCCTCTGAAGTTTCTTCGCTGCCTTCACCGGTTTCGTCGGGAACCGAAACAGGCTGCTTAAACTCAATCCTGAGAGATACTGTACCCTCTGAAGGCTCGACCTTATTACCGTCCTCATCTTCAAAGCCTACATCCATGATGTAATGACTTACAGGCTGAACCTCTTCCTCGGTCTTCTCCTGCAGTGACTCCTCAACCTTGGCGCTTACTTCCTCTATTACAGACTGGTCCTCGACCTTTCTGGCATAGAGCTTTGCATCTCCTACGCTTCCGGGAACGGAAAGCTCGGCGATCACGATAAATGCGCCTGCATCTGCTTCGTAATGTGATTCCTTAGCTTCATTCTCGGATACGGCTTCGTTATCAGATACAGCCTTGTTGTCTGATACAGCTTCGTTATCGGAGACGGCTTCATTATCGGAAGCAGACTTCTTCTTGTCATCCTTAACTGCAGCTTCGTTATCAGAAACCTTGTTCTCGGAAACCTCATCCTTTTTCTCGGCTGTTTCTTCTTTATTATAATGCAGTACAACAACGGAGTCCTTCGTGAGCTCCGTCCAGGAAACATCCTCTGCATCCAGATCTGTTGTAATGGAATACACAGGAACGCCATCGACGTCTTCCTTATCCATGCCGTCGATGTCATAATCGTCTCCCTCTATATTGATAGTTGTCTTGCTGTAGGTAAATCCGGAGAACTCCGGTGCCTCTTCTTCGAATACATAGATCTCGTCCTCATCGAAGTCAAGATCTTCTGTACTTGATACAGCTGAACCATCAGGATCTACATAAGAAGCACGAAGTCTGATCTCTTTGACTTCTCTCTTCTCCTCATCCTGAGTTTCTTCCTTAGTCTCCTCCTCGGTCGTGTCAGAGACTACGTCGGAAGATACGGCTTCTTCGGTCTGGTCAACTAATGCCGCTCCGGCATTGACCTCCGTACCGTCCTCGGATGCCTCGTCCTCTTTTGCATCGGACTCGGTAGGTGCCGCCTGGATGGCACCATCATCCTGTGTTGTTTCGTCGACGTCCTCACCGGGGGTCACTTCTTCTGTCATCTCGTCATCGGCATATGCGTATGACTGAGCGCTGACTCCGAAGATCCCTGCGGCAACTGAATACAATGTCTGCGAAAGCAGTGTAACCAGCAGGATCGCCACAATGATCTTTTTGCTTGTTTTTTTACCCATCTCGTTCACCTCTCAATTGAACATTTTCAGTGGCTTGTTTCTATATTAAATTAATAATTATAAAAACCTACGTTTATGGCATGGATCACGAGTCTCTGCTTGGACTCTCCAGATCCGTTGCACGTGGACAGCATGATGGAGTTTCTTGACTTGTCAACGGATACATCCATATCCTCAAGTCTGTCGGCTAAAGCTCTGTCGATGTACTCCCAGTACATCATCTGCGTCCCCTGATATACAAAATCATTGGACTCGGGCTTTGTCCTGTGATAGGAATAAACCTGATAGGCTCTTACGCCGTCCTCCGAATAGAAGTATATGTAAGGATCATCCTTTATGATGCTCGAGTTGGTCAGTATCTTCCGCATCGATCCGAACATGCTTCCATTCTTCATATTGTGTCCGTAAATTATAGTGTTGTAACTCTCTAATCCGCTCCTGTTCCCTGAATCAATAAAAATGCATCCGCTGTTGTTTTCAGTATTCTCAAATGTGTGATGCAGATAGTATTCGTTATCGGTATACTGGACTACCGGATAGCTTATGTCCAGACAGGGCACATACAGCCATCCCTGATACAGATCGTTGACTTTCTTCAAAGCCTCATGATCTATGACCAGTCTCGGGAAGTTCCCGTCCCCGAAGTAGGGGCTTGCTTCCTCTTCTTCTGCGGTATCTGCTTCGCCGTTATCTGCAGGTTCCTCTGTCTTCTCCGGAACGTAGGTGTCATCTGCGATATATACGCTTGATACGATATCCTCATATTCACTGTCTGCCGCAGCATATTCCTTATGGATCGTGAATACCTGATATCCGGCTATGGCGACCACCGCAACGGCTATGGCCATCCCAATATTCTTTTTGGTCTTTTTCTTCATTTCCGGTTCCGTTTTGGATGATCGCCTATATTTAAATACAAAATCACCCAATAACGCATTTTTCTTTATTGTATACCCGAAAAAGCCAATCGTCAAAGGTCTTGGCTTGGTAAAAATTCACAATCTTTTAAAGCATTATAGCTACATATTTACTAAAACAATTAAGTTGCCTTTATAACGCTGTCTGCAGCAGCTGTAGCAAGGCTGTCGCACCTCTCATTTTCCGGGTGTCCGTCATGTCCTCTGACCCAGGTGAATTCGTGCTCGTGCCCCTCCATGGCAGCCATAAGCCGCTGCCAGAGTTCGATATTCTTTACAGGCTTTTTGTCGGAACCTCTAAACCCTGATGCCACCCATCTGTCAAGCCATCCTTCGGTAAAGGCCTTGACCACATATTGGGAATCTGTTACAACATGGACCCTGCAGGGCTTATTAAGTTCCTCAAATCCTCTTATGACTCCCATAAGCTCCATCCTGTTATTGGTGGTATCCGGAAAGCCCTCGCTGTATTCCCTCTCATGGATCCCGCCTTTGGAATCCGTAAATCTAAGTATGGTCCCGTATCCTCCGGGTCCGGGGTTGCCCCTGGAGCTGCCGTCGGAATACAGATAAACATCCTGCATATCCTGCATCCTCCGCCACTATCACACACTATCACGATCCGTTCTGCTGTAATATGCTCCATTATAGCATTCACCTGCACCTTATGCTATAATTCAGTGATGCACGAATATGACGATAATTACAGACACGAATTCAAATATATAATATCTGCCTCGAGCCTTCTGTCGCAGGCTTCCCTCCTTGGCGCCCTGATGGACAGAGATGCTCACGCGGGAGAAAAGGGTTATTATTCCATAAGAAGTCTCTATTTTGACGATATGGAGGATTCTCTTGCAGGAGATAACATATCCGGTACCGACGAACGGGAAAAATGGCGCATCCGCATATACGACAGGGATCCGGGCTATATAAGCCTGGAGAGAAAAAGCAGAAAATCCGACCTCATATCCAAATCCTCTTGCTGTATCGATAGGGATACCTATGGGAGGATAATGGATGGGACTTTATCCCCGGGTGGCGATCAGCCTGCACTTCTCAACAGATTCCTCATAGGGATGAGAACACGCCTCCTGCATCCTGTTGTCATAGTAGAATACGAACGAATACCCTTTACGGCTAATGAAGGCAACACCAGGGTCACTATAGATAAGGATATAAGATCCTCAACGGAATTCGCTTCCTTTTTGAAGGATACTCCTCTTGTGTCAAGGCCTGTTCTATCCCAAAACATGGGACTTATAGAGGTGAAATTTGACGAATATCTGCCGGATCATATAGCCCATGCAGTGGAAAGGGGCAATATGCGAAGGGAAACCTTCTCCAAATATCTGCTGGCCAGAAGGTTCACACCTGACGGGCTTTTCACCAGACCACTGACATTTACGGGGCAGCCCTGATTTTTTCGCAGGATCACCGGCATTTACAGGGCGGCCCTGACGGGTTTATCAAAACTGCTTAAATATAAGGGCCGGTCCCTGCACATACAGACAAAAGTAACTGCCCAAGGGCATGTAAACGGAAAGGAAATAAAATGGCTACTTTTTCCAACATTTTCAAAAGATCATTTCTCGAAGGCTATGCCAACGTTGAGCTTTCCACATCACAGATACTGATAGTAATGCTCTTTTCCCTGCTGGTAGGGATATACATATACTGCGTATACCGGTTCCTCACCAAGAAGACCTTTTATTCAAAGAGTTTCAATATATCCCTGGTGCTGATGTCGGTCATCACGGCCGCCATCATACTTACGGTCCAGTCAAGCGTTGTTATTTCCCTCGGTATGGTGGGTGCCCTTTCCATAGTAAGATTCAGGACGGCAGTAAAGGATCCCATGGATCTCGCCTTCCTCTTCTGGTCCATATCCGTAGGTATCATCTGTGGTGCGGGATTGGTTGAAGTTGCGATCATCCTTTCGATCGCGGCAACAGCCGTGATCATGGTACTTGACAGGATCCCGGTGCTTAAAGCCCCCATGATCCTCGTGATCAATTCGTCTTACGATGAGGAGACAGATAAGAAGATAGCGGAATGCATAGGAAAGCACACCGATAATTATACAGAAAAATCCAGAGTAGCCACAGGCGGCGTACTGGAACTGGTCTATGAGCTTCGCACCAAGGAAGGCCCTGCTCTTTCAAGAGAGCTTACGGCATTGGAGGGCGTCACCTCGGTATCACTCATGTCCCACGAGGGTGAGGTAAGCTTCTGACAGACTGCAAGGGAGCCTCATTTGCCCTTTTTATACCTGCTCCTGTTTTTATTCTTATCCTTCTTCTTTCCGGTCTTTACGGATCCGTCAAGATTAAGGTCACGTGACCGTATCTTCTTTTTGTTGAATCCGCTAAAGGCGTGTGCATCCTTTTTATGCTTCTCGGAATAAGCCTTTTTCCTGGTTTTCCTGTCCACCGATCCATAGGTGATGAAGTCCTCGTCAGCTGCACCGCTGCCGGTATTGCCCATGGCTTTCTTAAGAAAAGCCGCTGCCAGATCTAAAGAGGTGATCTCACAGTCATACATCCTGTTTTCGATGATGGGTATCATATCGGACAGATCCTCACCTGAGGCTATACCTATGACCTGATCCAGTATGCTGTCGGCCTTGGATGCCTTAACGTCCTCATATGCCGGGATCCGCCTAAGTTCGATCCTTGTATGACAGTATTTCTCTATATCCCTTATCTTATAGATCTCCCTGCCGACTACAAGTGTATGGGCCCTTCCCTTTTTTCCTGCTCTGCCGGTACGTCCTATCCTGTGAACATAGTATTCGATGTCCTCGGGTATGTCATAATTGATGACAGCCTCCACATCGTCCACATCTATGCCTCGGGCGGCAACATCCGTGGCGATCAGTATCTCTGTCCCGCCGCTCCTGAATCCCAGCATGACATGGTCCCTCTGCTGCTGTGTCAGATCGCCGTGAAGCGTGTCAGCGAAATAACCCCTCCCCGTAAGCTCTTCCGTAAGCTCATCCGCCATCCTTTTGGTATTGGTAAATATGAGAGTTCTTGCAGGATTGTAATAGTCGAGAAGCCTGGACACGGCATCGGTCTTCATTCCCTTGGGGATCTCGTAATAATACTGTCTGACCAGAGGAATGGTCAGTTCTTTTGAGGGGATCTTTACAAAAACCGCATCCTCTTTGAGAAAGTCCTTTGTTATCTGGAGGATGGGTTTGGGCATGGTAGCGGAGAACAGCGCCGTCTGGTGCTCACCCGGTATATCCGACAGTATGGACACTATATCATCGCGAAAGCCCATATCAAGCATCTCATCGGCTTCATCAAGGACCATGACCTTTAGGGCATCAAGCTTGATGGTATGCCTCCTCAGATGATCCATCACTCTGCCGGGGGTCCCTACCACGATCTGTGCATTGCCCCTGAGACTTCTTATCTGCTTGTTGATATCCTGTCCGCCGTATATGGGGAGTACCCTTATACCGCTGTAGTATCTGGCATATTTTCTGATCTCCTCCGCCCCCTGTATCGCCAGTTCTCTGGTGGGACAAAGGATCAGAGCCTGTGTCTTTTCGGATGAGGGGTCCGTTTTCTGAACTATGGGTATGCCGAAGGCAGCAGTCTTGCCTGTGCCGGTCTGAGCCTGTCCTATAAGGTCGCTCCCATTCAGCATGACCGGGACGGCTTCCTTTTGTATGGGCGTCATCACCTCATAGCCAAGCTCCGATACAGCCCTTATGATCCTTTCATCAAGATTCGCGTCTTCGTACTTTATGTCAACCGTTTTCTCAATATCCATCCTACCCTCCCATGGGGAAATCGAGTAGGCTGACTCCCACTCGATGACAACCCTGTTGTCCACCTCAAGGCAGTTGCCTCTCGGTGTCCCACAGTCGCCAAATACAGATCATTTCGTGCAAGCGCGATGGCCTGTACCTGTCTCGTTGTTATAATAAAAACTCCGGATCCCAATATACATGGAAAACCGGAGACTTCAGGAATGCCGATGGCGGGACTTGAACCCGCACGACGTTACCGCCAACAGATTTTGAGTCTGCCTCGTCTGCCAATTCCGACACATCGGCCCGTATAACGATATTTACTTTGCCCAAAGACCATTATTGATCTTCTCAAGCTGCATCATTATGGTGCTCTTCTCGCCAAGGCTCTCCGAATATGCAGTAGCTGCACCTGCTGCCGTAGCAAGGTTCATGGCCTTCTGCAGATCGCCATTCTTCATATAGCCGGCTAAGAAGCCTGCCACCATGGAATCTCCCGCACCGACAGTATTTATGACCTTGCCCTCGGGAACTCCCATCCTGATGACCTTGCCCTCCTCGGGAACAAGCATGGATCCCTCCGCTCCCATGGAGACCAGAACATTCCGTGCCCCTTCAGCCTGGAGCTTTTTGGCATACTTTTCCACATCCTTGTCATTCTTGATAGTGGTATTAAACAGAGTCTGCAGCTCGCTCTTGTTAGGCTTTATAAGGAAGGGATGGAACTGCAGTGTGTTCATGAGCAAAGGACCCATGGCGTCCACTACCACCTCGACCTTGCGGTCCTTGACTCTCCTGCAGATCTTCTCGTATATCACATCATGCATGTTGGGAGGGATCGATCCGGATAATACCAGATAATCTCCCTCGGTAAGCTCGTCAAGCTTCTGCATGAAGGCTTTCACATCATCATTTGATAATCTGGGACCTGCCGCATTGATATCGGTCTCCTCGCCGTTCCTGATCTTGACGTTGATACGTGAGATGCCCTGACGGAGGATGATGAAATCAGTTCTTATCCCCTTATGGCTTAAACCCCTGACTATGGCGGCACCGGTAAAGCCCGCAACAAAGCCCATGGCAACAGTATCTATCCCCAGATTGGTGAGCACCGTCGAAACATTGATGCCCTTTCCTCCGTAATAGAACTCCTCCTTGGAACTGCGGTTCATTGTTCCGTTTTCTATCGGTGAATCAAGATGTACCACATAATCAAGTGCGGGATTGAATGTTACCGTATAAACCATAAAGCCTTTGCCAGCCCCTTTTCTTATAGTTCTGTCTGATAATTATAGCATATCGGCAGATTTTTTGTAACTGTTTGGTGTCCCGGGGATTCTTCCTTCAGACTGTATCAGTGATGGAAGAGTCTCATGCCCGTAAAGCTCATGACCATATCATATGAGTCTGCTGCTTCTATGACTGCATCGTCCCTTATGGAACCGCCGGGCTCGGCAACATACCTTACGCCGCTCTTTGCTGCTCTGTCTATATTGTCTCCGAAGGGGAAGAATGCATCCGATCCAAGGGATACTCCGGTATTCTTATCCAGCCATTCTCTCTTCTCTTCCTCGGTGAACACCTCCGGCTTTTCGGTAAATACACGCTCCCATTTGCCGTCTGACAGCACATCCATATAATCCTGTCCGATATAAAGGTCAGTTGCATTATCCCTGTCCGGAAGCTTTACATCATCCCTGAAGGGAAGCTCCAGTACCTTTGGACACTGACGCAGGAACCAGTTATCTGCTTTGCTTCCCGCAAGTCTGGTGCAGTGTATCCTGGACTGCTGTCCTGCTCCCACACCTATGGCCTGTCCGTTCTTTGCATAGCATACGGAATTACTCTGCGTATACTTTAATGTGATAAGGGCAAGCATCATATCATTTGCCGCATCCTCGGGAAGATCCTTGTTCTTTGTGACGATATTGGAAAGGAGTTCCTTATTGATCTCAAAGTCGTTTCTGCCCTGCTCAAAGGTCACTCCGAAAACCTGCTTTCTCTCTATCTTTTCGGGCACATACCCGGGATCTATCTGCAATATGCAGTAGTTTCCCTTCTTCTTTTCCTTTAATATCTCAAGAGCCTCATCATCATATCCGGGAGCTATGATACCGTCAGAGACCTCGCGTCTTATGAGCTTTGCAGTGTCCTTATCGCATACATCCGACAGGGAGATGAAATCTCCGAAGCTTGACATCCTGTCGGCCCCCCTTGCCTTGGCATATGCCGAAGCCAGAGGAGACAGATCGCCGAACTCCTCCACCCAGTATATCTTCTTTTCGATATCGCTTAAGGGCAGGCCTATGGCTGCTCCTGCAGGCGACACATGCTTAAAGGAGGTCGCTGCCGGCTTTCCCGTGGCAGCCTTCAGCTCACGTACCAGCTGATATCCGTTAAAGGCATCGAGAAGGTTGATATATCCCGGTTTACCGTTCTTTACCTCAAAAGGAAGATCTCCTCCCTTCTCCATGAATACCCTTGCAGGCTTCTGATTGGGATTGCATCCGTATTTCAGTTCAAATTCATTCATTCCAGATTCTCCTTCACTCACTTCACTCACTTATATATCTTTCAGCTTGAGATGACCGCTGTCCCATACATGCCACAGCATGCAGGTCCGTCATCACACGTTCTTGTTGACTATCCTTGTTACGTATTCTCCTGTCTTAATATCTATGAACCTTGTGAAGAGCGACACCTTATTGTCAGCGTTCAGGCTTTCCCAAAGTTTTGACGTGAAGCTGTCGATGTCTCCTTCTATCTTTACCGGAGCAGGCTCTCCCTCGTAGGAAGGAAGCGGATCGCCGTCTCCCATATAGGTATGGATGAACCGTCCCTGTCCCTTCCCGGGAGTTGTATATGCAAAGGTATATCTGTTATCGGACGAGGGATCGCCGTTGTCCGACTTCAATATGGACAACTGATAATCAAACTGTCCGTTCTCCACATGCATCACTCCCGAGATCCTGGGGGTATAATTGGGAGCATCAGGCTCGAACCTTCTGGATCTTAAGCTCTCCTCGAAGGACTGTCCCGCCTTCATTCCCTCATAGACAGTATCCGTCTGATCGCCGTTGGTGACTATGGTGTACGGTCCCAAAACCCTGACCGGAGCATATATGATAAGGCTTGGATCCTCAAGCTTTGTAGGATCGAAGGCCTGTGTTCTTATTCCATCCCCCTCCGAAACGAATACCCTGTTCCTGGAGTTTGAGGATCTGCCCATGATGAAGTAAGCACTCACGGCATATCTTCCATCCTCCGATACTCCTATCACTATACCCCTTCCGGGATATGAAGTCCTTCCGGCTTCCTCATAAAGATCCAGATATTCCATCACGCATCCTCCATATTCTTAAATTCATCAAAGCAGTCAAATGTAGCAAAATAATCCTTCAAGGTCTGTGCTCTCCTGATAAGGTCAAAGCTTCCGTCCTCCTTCAGCATGACCTCAGCGCACCACAGTCTTCCGTTGTAGTTATATCCCATGGCCGAACCGTGAGCCCCGGTATCGTGGATATAGATCAGATCTCCTATATCGATCTTTGGAAGCATCCGGTCTATGGCGAATTTGTCATTGTTCTCGCAAAGGGAGCCTACAACGTCGTATTTATGATCAAGAGGCTGATCCTCCTTACCAAGCACCGTAACGTGATGATAAGCCCCGTACATGGCGGGCCTCATGAGATTGGCCGCACAGGCATCTACACCTATATATTCCTTGTAGATGTGCTTCTCGTGGATAGCTCTTGTGATCAAAGCTCCGAAGGGGCCTGTCATGTAACGGCCCATCTCGGTGAAGATCCTCGCATCCTCCATGCCGGCAGGGACAAGTATCTCTTCGAAAGCCTTTTTAACCCCCGATCCTATGGCCTCTATATCATTGGCCCTCTGGTCCTCCCTGTAGGGGATCCCGACTCCGCCGGAGAGATTGATAAAGCTTATATGTACCCCGCACTCATCCTTAAGCGCTACAGCCAGTTCAAAAAGCTGCCTTGCCAGTGAAGGATAGTATTCATCCGTCACGGTGTTGCTGGCAAGAAAAGCATGTATGCCGAAGTGCTCCACACCATGGGATTTAAGTTCCCTGAAGGCTTCCCTCATCTGCTCATCCGTCATCCCGTATTTACTGTCCCCGGGATTGTCCATGATGTCATTGGCTATGGCAAAGGTGCCGCCGGGATTGTATCTGCAGCATACGGTCTTTGGAAACTCTCCCACGTTTTTGAGGTAATAATCCAGCATGGTGATGTCATCGAAATTGATGATGGCTCCGATCTTTGCAGCATATGCATACTCTTCGGCCGGAGTCTCGTTTGAGGAGAACATGATCTCATCACCTCCAAAGCCTGCCGCAGCAGCCATCTTAAGTTCTGCCATT
>CAMOIV010000065.1 GCA_946616305.1 uncultured Lachnospiraceae bacterium
GCTGCCCTCATTTTATCATATCTGCGGCACGTCATACATGCCATATATCACTTACTTCTCACTTCTTGTTGTCCAGGAATACAGACCCTCCGCTGCCCATGCTCCTCATATTGAGGGCATAAGAGTTGGCGGCCTTTGCCGATGCCCTGCTGCCGGATATCTTCTTCCTGCGGCGCTTCAGATAATTCTCCACGTTAATCTTGGATCTGGCCTCAAATGCCTCTACCTCTGCCACCTTCTCGGTTATCTTCCTGATAAGCTCCTGCAGAGTCCTGATCTCGTCCTTATGGGCATCCTTGTTGTTTATGAGCTCTTCACGGACCTTGGCGTACATATTCTCAAAGCCCAGATCCAAAGTATTCAGTTCATCAACAAGAGCACCCTTTGCATCTATATTTGCATCGAGTGCTTTTGTATCGGGGTCTTCCTGTGTAATTAATTCTTCCTGTTCCTTATCGATCTCTATCGCCCTGTCCAGAAGCTTAAGCTTTTTCTCAAGGCTTTCTATCATCATCGATATGTATGTGTCAGACATTTAATCCTCCGGCATGTCCGGTCCGGATCAGGTCATCTTATGCTTCTGCTGCCTCCACATGATTTCCCTGATTGACCTTTGCCATGACTTCCTTCCATGTATCCCTGAGGCTTCTCATGTGTGTTATGCACTCGCCAAGGATCTCTGTATCCTTGAGCATATTTGCTTCATGAAGTCTCCTCAGTACATAATCATAGATGTTATCGAAGTCTTTTGCAACCGGATATCTGTGATCCAGAGTCATCTTGAACTCGCCTATGATACGCTCGGCTTTCTGGATGTTCTTATTTGCCTTGGTATAATCCTTGTTATCTATATCCATCACTGCCATGTTACAGAACTTGATGCATCCGTCATATAACATCAGGGTAAGCTCTGCAGGGGAAGCTGTGAGAACTCTGTTGTTTTTATACTGTTGATATACGTTAGCTGCCTTCATGGTTTTATCCTCCAACAATCTCTTGGGTTGTTTATTATCCTTACACCATATATATCGGAATCGGTCACAGGATACTTAACCCTTTTTTCAAAATCTTTTGATGACTTTTCCTATCCCCGGTCAACCGCCTGTTCCGAAGAGACCTGCTATGGCATTGGACTTGGCGTTCACTTTTTCCATGGCTTTTTCCATGGCTGCGAACTTGTCATACCACTTGTCCTCGTACTCGGATATGGCTTCATCTTCCTTCTCCAGATCCTTGGTTGCCTTATCTATCTCATCCTTAAGGGCCTTGTCATCATACAGGCTCTGGAAGGTTCTGTAATCGCTTCTTGCCATGAGCTTTCCAAGCTTGTCATATATACCCTTGGCCATGTTGTTAAAGAAGCTCATGGTGTCTTCAAGATTGTTGGTTATGGCTTCACGGAGCTTATCCGTATTACCCTTGGTCTTGGGATCGTCGGCATCACCGTCGATATGATATGCTCCCTTTTCATTATCTGCTGCCTCAAAATATCCCAGAGTATTGATACCGAAGGATGCAAGGCTGTAAGTCGTTCCGTTTGCTGTCTTGAAGGATGAGGACATGCCCTCCTTGAAGGTGGAGATCAGTGTGCGCAGATTGTCGTCCCTTCTTAAGAGGGAATCCTTTATCTTCTTCTCCCACTCCTCTACCTCTTCGTCGTTCATGGCATCCTTCTCCTCGGCTGTCAGAGGCTCATAGCCCTTGGAGGAGTCGGCATTATAGAGCTTATCCATCTCGTTGATGATCTCGTTGTACTTCGTTATGAAGCCTTTGATCATGTCGTAGATACCGTCCACATCGGTAGCAGTGGAAACGTTGGTGGTGATATATTTGCCTTCTGCATCCTTATCCGACACCTTGGTGGCGGTTATGCTCAGACCGTTTATATTAAACAGGTTGGAGTTGCTTGAGAACTCTGCGCCGTTAAGCTCTATCTTTGCATTCTGTCCTTCTATGAAGGCATCCCCGGTCTTCTGCCTGGTCAGGCCCAATGTATCGAGAAGGCCGAAAGCCGCATTGGCTTTGGAATCATCGGATGTATATCCCTTCGCTCTTCTTAAAAGGTCCTCTTTATTTGTATCCGTAGCCTGGGTGATCCTAAAGTTGCCGTTCTGTCCTTCCGACTTGGATGACATGAAGAATCGGTTTGTATTGGAATCAAAGCTGGCATTGATCCCGGCCTTTTCAAAGGCAGCCGCAACTCCCTCCATGGTCATATCTGAGGTTATGATCACATTGGTTCCCGTGGTGTCATTCTCACTCTTATATACCTTAAAAGCCGTAGCCTTAAGTCCGGTTTCGGGATTTACGGTATCGGTGAAGTATTCGTCGCCTACGATATCGCTTATCTTCGTAGATGCCTTGACGGTGGTGGGATTTCCGTCCTTATTCTTATCAAGCTTGGCACCGGTTATGTACGCAGTCTTGGCAAGCTGCTTGACAGCCAGCGTCTGGGTACCGTTAACGGCGCTGTTATCTGCAGACACCTTAGCTATGGAGCTGTCCACTATATTGGCCTTCTTCGCCTTGAACGCTCCCTGGAGTCTTAATGTACCGAACTGTTCGTTATACAGGCTGTACAGCTTGGAATTAAGTGTCTTCCACGCGTCCTGCTTCCACTCCAGCTTGGTCTTGCTTTTTTCCATGGTCTCTTTTTTCTTGCTTCTTACCGTCACAAGCTGTTCGACTATGGACTGTGTATCCATACCGGAATTAATACCGGTCATACGTAATCTGTCTGACATGGTCCCTCTTCCTTTCTCTTAAGAATGCACGAAGCCCCCGCAGGAGTTACCTCTTCTCGTCTACGAGTATACCTGCAAGCTCCCAAACCTTTGCTATCATATCAAGGGTCTTCTCGGGAGGAAGCTCTTTTATGACTTCCTTTGACTGTTTGTCCACGATCTTTATGGTCACGCGGTTCGTCTTCTCATGTATGCCGAATACCGCTTCGGAATTCTTGTACATCTTCTTGTTGAGCTCTTCAACGGCTTTCTTTATCTGTTCGTTCTTGGCTTCAATGTTCTGCTTTGCCTGTTCTCCGGCTGCGTTTCCGCCATTGTCGGATCCTTCCTCGGAAGCCCTTCCGGCCTCTGCCACTTTGGGCTCAGAATCCGCTCTCTCCTGAGATATAATGGTCTTTTCCGCATTCTCGGAAGCCACCTCCTCTACAGGACGTGCCTGGGGCGTGCTCTGTGCCTGATAGGTCATTGTGCTGCTGATAGGTTCTATTGACATAACAGTTTTACCTCCTTGTGCAACTGATAATTAACGCTTCTACATTGTTTATCGGATAAATCTATGAAAAAATTAGTGATTTTTTAAAAAATCCCCCGAAGTGAGCACTTCGGGGAATAAGAACAAACCATTTTGCCTTACTTTTTCAGCAGATCCTTCAATCCTGCAAGACCCTCCACCGATGTGGCGTTCTTGTTGGAATCCTGTATCTGCAGATAGATCTCTTTCCTGTAAATAGGCACTTCCTTGGGGGCCGATATGCCTATCTTCACCTGATCTCCCTTTATGTCGAGGATGGTGATCTCGGTGTTGTTGTTGATCACAAGGGACTCATTCTTTTTCCTGGATAATGTAAGCATTATTTGTCCCCCTTTCCGGCTTCTTCCTTAGCCTTTGCCAAAATCTCATAAACCGGATACTTTATGGGGCAGGACTCCTCATCGTTGAGTATGACCTGAACCGCCTTCCTGGTATTGGCATTTATTATGAAGGGAGCCATGAGATTGACCGTCATCTTCTCTATCTCATGAGGCACGGTAACCGTGACCAGCACCAGAAGATCCTCTTCCTTAAGGTCTCCCAGAGGAATGAGATAATCATCCTCCACAACAGGATTATAATCATTCTTGATCAGCAGCGGGTTCATGACAGGCATCTCAAATGCAGGCTCATCCAGGGAAACCAGGAATGATAACCCCTTACCCTCATCATCGTTTTCACTGTCATGCATCAATGCGAACCTTTTGAGATCCGGGAAACCTACTATGCCTCCCTCAAAATGAAGTATCTTGTCATCATCGATGTCGATCTCGCCAAACAGTTTTGTGTTAACTCTCATGTGTCCCTCCGTTTTGTGATTCTGTTATTATATGTAATCAACCAGCGTGTGCTGGGCTATCTTACCTGTAGCCATAAGTGCCGCATTGTATACCAGCTCCGCCTGACTCACCTCTACTGCCACCTCAGTGATATCAATGTTCTCATTGTCGGAAGCGAGGGTGGTGGTGGTGGTCTTCTCCGATGCCAGCCTGTTGGATATAAGTGTAAGCCTATTCTCCACTGTTCCGCAAGTGGTTTGTGCAAGATTTGCCTGGTTGAAGAAATTGCCGTACTCTGTTATGGAAGTCTCATATGTTTTCTGAAGTTTGTTCTTGGCTATATCAAGCTCTTTATTTGCTGCATCCAACAGTTTCCCTATGTTTTCCATCTGAGCCGGGGTGTAGCTTGAGGCATCCTCCTGCATCTGCGTAAGCCTGTTTACCTTCTCTTCGGCATTATTGTACCCGGTGATGGCTGTCAGTATATCATCGATCACTCTGGTGATCTGGGTATCGAATACGTCCTCGGCATTTGTGTTGATCTGGATGGTCTGGTTTGTGCCTACCTCATAGTTTATCGCCTGACGATGATCATCATAATTCATGGAGTATATAGGAACCGCTATGTGAGAGTCATCGATCTGTCTGCAGTCAAAGTAATGCTCAGGTCTTAAGTCTCCGGCTTCAAAACTGCTCTTGTCATATTTTACGGAGATCGTATCAACGCCGGGGATATCCTTGAGACCGCTGAGTGTGCTCTCAACATCGCTTCCAAAGACCAGTTCTCCGGTATCTGCCAGAAGATATATCTTATTTTTCGCATCCGCATCCGCGTTTTTATTATCGGCTCCCAGCGCCAGATACTGATATGCTGTCTTGCCATCTGTAGTGACTGCTGCATCCGAAGTGGTGATCGTCACCTCAAGATTATGCTCTGCGTAATAGGATGTGACTGTCCGTCCGTTGGCGCTCACATTAAATACATTAAAATTAGTGCTGGACCTGTACTTATCCTGATTTCCTACAGAGATAGTAAAGGACTTATCATTATTCTGCGTGACCATGATCTCCTTGGACGAGTTGCTTGTATCTTTCCCCACAAATCGCCCGGTAGCAGGATCTTTCGTTACATTGTACGTCCTCCCGTCATACTCTATTTCAAAACTCAGCAGTCCATCTATGGGATCATTCTTGATCGTATCCTGATCTATGGAGGCGGGCTTCTCCAGGGCATTACGATATACCAGCGTGGTCTTGTCGGATTCCCGTGTCGCATATACCTTACCGGTCACTATATCCAGTCCCATCTCCGTAACGGGCGGAGTTCCTACCGGATCCGGACTCCACGTAAGCGCCTTATTGCACCTGGAATCGAATTTGATTATGGTCGGCGTCTTATTAACTTCAATAGTCGCAGTAAACCCTTCCCCAGCCGGAGTGAGCCTGCCTCCCTCAACGTACATGGACCAGTCTTTGGATGTTCCCCAGCCGCTGATTAATCCTACCTGATCCCCATTTATCCCATAGGGTGTGTTTTTTAACTTTGTATTTATATTGTCGTAGGAGAGGCGGATGCGGTTGACTCTGTCCTCCTTTACGGTGGTCTCGTCGTTGTCGGTGACATTCAGGTTGTTGATATCGGTCATTGAAAGACTGCCCTCGATGTAGGAGTTCCTTGCTACATCGGACGCATTGAAACTGTCCCATATGCCGCGATAATCGGCAGTCGTTTCCTCTTGGAACGTAAGGGCTTCTCCCGTTCTGTATCCGGTGAAAACGGATCTGCCTGCATGGGTGGCATTGCCGTTGGCATATATCTGTTTCTTATATGCTTCAAGGGACTGATATATATTCTCTCTCTCAGAGACGGTGTTTGTGCCGTTCGCGCCCTGATCGCACAGAGCCTTCATGCCGGAGATCATTTCCTTGGTAGACTCTATGGCGCTTTCGGTAACACTCACCCAGGCCTGAGCATCAGGTACGTTTGCACCGTAATACTGAGTGACCTCCGAAAGTGAACTGCGAAGTCTCAATGCTCTTATGGCAACTATGGGATCATCCGAGGGCCTTGTGAGCTTTTTCTGTGTGGCCATCTGATTATTGAGTTTATCCATGTATTCCTTATTGTTGTTGATATTGGCCATGGAGTTCCCGGTCATCATTTTATTGGTTATTCTCATATGCTGTATCTCCTTATGATCATACGCCGGTGTTCAGTATCAGTCTGTCATATATCTCGGTCATGGTCTGTATCACCTTGGCCGAAAGCTCGTATGCGTGCTGGAACTTCACCAGATTCATGGCTTCTTCATCCGTGTCTACTCCCGACACGGACAGTCTCTGATTGTTGAGAGCCTGACCTATGGTGGTATAGTTCTTTTCAAAGGTATTTGCACTCTGTTTCTTTAATGCTATATCGGAGAGTATGCTCTGCAGGAACTCTGCACTTGTCCCTCCTCTGTAGATCATCTTATCCTTATCTGTCTTGATGGACATCAGATCATTTACAAGATCCCTGGCATCCACTGCGGTAGAGGATTCCTCGTTATAGGTGGTTGCCATCTTGCGGGCGTCGTATATTATATCGGAGTTCACGACAAAGTTTTTTGCAGTGAGCATCACGTAGGAACACGACTCGCCGTCGAGTCCGTAACCTGTACCGGGGCCTACATAGCTGCCGGGATTTGCCGGGTCTTCCCAAAGGTTTCTATCCTCGTAATAATAGGGTGTGAGGTTCCTCTCCACTCCCTGGGAATCGACCATCTTAAAGAAGCAGACATCCTCCATGGAATTGCCTTCAAGATCCACTCCCCTGCTCTCAAGAATGTTGAAAGCAGATGCAAAGGATCTGACCCATTCGTTCATCTGAGCCTGATAATAAGGTATGCCCATGTAATCTATGCTCTGGCCTATACGTACGGTAGCTCCCGCTGCCAGGTCGTCATGCATGCCGGTAACCGTTTCATGATCCACATCCTTATATGAGATGTTGTTAAATGTATATGTTCCGGTGCCGTTAGCATTCTCTTCGAATTTCCATGAATCATACTGATATTCGAACCCGCTTACCGTGATGGTTCCGCTTATGGGTATGCCGGACATGTTAAGGTTTGTCAGATGTCCTTCAGGTACCGTTACCGTTATGGTCTGATCTCCTATGGAAACGGCATCTTTGAGATTCCCGTTAAAGAATTCCTTGTTATTGCCGTCTCTGAGTTCCAGGAGGCTTTTAAGCTGTCCGCTCTGTGTAGGTGCAAGGGGTGAGAACTTGCTGCCGTTGTTGGACCAGTAAAGATCATACAGGCCTTCGATATCGGACTGGTTGATCTTCTCTTCTCTGGCCTTGCACTCAAGCGTATTATAATCGTAGGAGTCTACCAATGTGCAGGCGCCGCCTATGGTTACATAGAAGTTCTTTGCACCGGTGGGATGATCGGGGTCTGAATAGTTATAGACATCGACTTCCTTTGTTTCAACATCAACATACTTTGCCAGCTCATCCACCAGATTCTCTCTCTGGTCTCTCAGTTCATTGGCGGTAACGCCTCTGACCTCTATGACATTTATCTGCTTGTTAAGGGATGCTATCTGCTCGGCTATGGAATTGATCCTGTCAGCAGCATCTCTTATCTCCTGATTAAGGTTGTCCTGGGTCTTCTCAAGAGTTATGGCCATATTATTGAAATATTCCGCAACGCTCTTGGCCTGTCCTATAAAAGAAGCACGGGTAGTAACACTCCCGGGATCCTTGGTGAGATCCGATAATGCCTTGTAGTAGTTCTCCACATATATGGTATTGAATCCGGGAACCTGTGTGCTGTCCACGAAGAAATCTTCGATCTCACCCATGTAAGTATTCTTTCTTTCATACTCTCCCAAAAGGGTGGCATTGGCCCTGTATTTCATGTCTATGTACTGGTCCCGGATCTGGTCTATACTCTTGGCATCCACGCCGGAGCCGGCCATACCATAATGAGTATATGTACGAAGCGCCGCTGCTGCATCCTGGGTGAGCTTCTGACGCGAATACCCTTCCGTATTCACATTTGCTATATTGTTCGCCGTGGTATTTTCAGCAGCCTGTGCCGCTACCAGTCCGGAGTATCCTATTGTCAGTCCGAAAAATTGTGAAGGCATATCTCTTCCTCCCGTCAGTATTCCTGTGTTCCTGCCTCATCAGGTCAGGCTGGTGAGCAGGGTATCAAGCATGGCGTTTACGGTATTGATATATCTTGATGATGCATTGTATGCATTCTGATATCTGATCATCTGGGTGAGCTCGTCGCTGTCGGATACTCCCACCACCTCCTGACGCTGTGCGTCTATGGAGCGGACCGTTGCCTGCTGGTTCTCCGATATGGATCTGCAGACATTTCCGGCAGTGGCATTTTCACTTATGAGTGCTACGTAATAGTTCGCATAGGTAAGTCTTGTCCTGGTATCGGGATTGAGCTCCGAGAACTGGCGGCTGAAAAGTGCAGCCAGCTTATCCGCGGTATTCTGATCGATGGAGCTGCCGTCAGCCTCAAGTATGAACCCGTTGTTTAGAGATGAGGGGGCCTGCTGTACTGACTGGCTTATCATGAGGTTGTCCGTGGTCCATCCGTCGGTGCCGTCCAATATCTTGTCGCTTATCCTTGCGAACAGGGGATTGGTGCCGTCGGGAGAGAGGACATCGTTCATCTGAGTCACTATCCCGTGGATCAGGTTATCAAACTCTGCCATGACATTCATGATGGCGGATCTTCGTGTGGTATTCTCGTAAAGAGTTATGCTGTCGCCTTCGGAGATCGAAAGGCTTCCTATCTTCTCTCCGGTGGTGGCATTGGTCACTATACCATCATCCGAAATGTTGTAGGTTACACCGCCGTTTACAATGGGGTTATAATGTCCTGCCGCATCTCTTGTGGGTATGTATTCCGTCCCGTTTATGGTGATCCTGTTAAGGTTAGGGAATTCGGGATAGCTTTCTCCTACAGGATAAAGGTCTCTGTAGGTTGCTCTCTTATTCCCGCGGGCATGATAAAGGGCCTTCAGCGATCCTATGTCGGTGTTTCTGTCGGATGAGATGACCTCGCTTGTGGAGAAGACCTCCTGATCCTTATATCTGGGCCATGTAGGTACGTAGAAGCTGTCCGCTACTGCATGTTTGTATCCCTGTGCTATGTCCTCGGCGAATTTCTCGTTATATACATCGCCGGTTATATATCCCATCTCATTAACGTAGTCCTGAGTGACGAATTCGACTCCCTCGACCATCACTGTCACTACGCCGCCGATGCCCTCATCGTAGGAGATCTTGGCCAGCTGTCCCAGCTCGTCAAGCATCTGATCCCTGGCATCCCTTAAGTCGTTGGCCCGCTCGACGCCGCCTACCTCTATGGCCTGGATCTGCTGATTGATATCCCATATCTTATGGCCATAGTCATTGATCTTGTCTATGGTGCCCGTGATCTGCTGATTGATGTTGTCCTGATATGATGCAAGACCGTTATATACGGCCTGAGCTCTCTCTATAAAGGATTGGGATTTGCTTACAAGAAGGCCCTGATTGGTAGCGCTTTCGGGGATCTTCTGCAGCTCCTGTACCGAGTTGATCAGCTCAGTCAGGGATTCCTGAAATGCAGTCCCTTCCAGCTCACCGAAAAGAGTCTCCATCTCGGTGATGGCATTATATGTGGTATCGTAATATCCTGATCTTCCTGATTCCTGGCGATATGCCTTATCTAAGAAATAGTCGCGTACCGAACGTACGTCTGCATAGGAAACGCCCAGTCCAACCTGCTGTGAACTGACATAAGCCTGTCCGACCGTGTCATAATGCTTGCTGGCCTGGATGACCTGCTGACGCGTATAACCGGTGGTCTCGATATTAGAAAGATTGTGTGCTGTGGTATTTAATGCGTTCTGATTGGTTGTAAGACCGGAGGCCCCTACATAAAGACTTCCCATTAACGGCATTGGCTTTTTCCTTTCGACACTTTACTGTTTCGCGTCAAAGCCGCCGGATGGTCCTCCCAGTGATGCTCCTACCACATCTGCGTTCCTGGTATAATTACCGGTCTCAGGTGCGGACCTTTGAGCCTTAATAAGATTAAGCTTGAAATCAACTATATCCAGTGACTGTTTGATGAGCTCGCGATTCTGGTCATTCACCATCTTCAACTCACCCACAGTGGCTTTGAGCCGGTCATATAAGAGAGCAAGTGCATCTCTCTCAGATGGCCTTTTTTCCAACATATCTATCAGATGTGATAGCTTCAAAGTCTTAACGTCCCTGTTCATGACTTCAGCAATGTCCTTCATGGTGTCCGCTCTCTTGGAATCCAGAGCGATCAACCCGTCCATCACTACCTGTTCCTCATCCGTGATCTTTTGAAGTTCATCTACTTCACCCGCTACTATAACGGATGTTTTCTTCGATGACAGACCGAGTAATGTGACGTACTCTTTCTCTTCTTTTGTCAGGGTGTCTATGAGTTCTTCTACAAGACTCGCCACGTCACATCACTCCGATCGATCAAATAAGGCCGGCTGCCTCGTTATATTTTGCTGCAAGCTTCTCTGCAAAGCTCTCACCTGATACATCGTATGTACCTGAAGCGATCTTCTTCTTAAGCTCGGCTACTCTGTTCTCCCTTACGTCCGGAGAATTCTTAACTGCTGTTTTCGCTGTCTGGATGTCCCTTCCTATACTGGAGATCTCCACACCGTCGGTTCCTCTGGAAATGCTGTTGGTACCTGTAGTCTTTCTGGGCTTTCCAACGTTGTATACCTGCTGAACCTGTGATAATAAATCAACTCGCATAGAAGTCTCCTCCTTTCTTTCGTTTTGCAAATCCTTTTGCTTACACTTTATTTATCGGCATCGCAGGGGAAAACCTAACCCCCGATCCGAAGTTTAAATTGTATTTTTTTAAATACAATATCATTACATTCCTGTCAAGCCTCCCGCCCCGGAACCCGCGGTATCTGTTCTTATTTGCATCAGTATCTATTCTTATATCGGCATTTGTCCTTATTTACATCGGTATCTGTTCTTATTATGCAGATATCCGTCTTTATATACCGATACCGTCACTTATAGGCTGTCGTGATAGCCCTTGTACTCCACCCTGAGCTTCGATCCCGGGAATAAATACCCGTGAAGATCTATGAAATAATCATCGGTCATGCTGGCGATAAAGTCCATGACCATATCGTTCGGAGATGTCTCCCTGTAGTCTTTATGCTCCACATGGACATATCTCGTAAGCTCCGTTACGTAGTTTACATGATGCCTCATGAGGACAGAGTCTTCGTCTCCGGATTCCGCTTCGCGCAGCAGTTCCTCGTATATCTCCTCAAACATGGGCTCTATGACGGTATTGAAGGCCGCCTCCGTCTTCTCGTTGCCGTAGATCAGGGAGTAATTCTCTTTCTTTGCAGCCGTGAACTCCTCAAAGTATTCATCGTCCATCTTAAGGTAGGGCTTGCCATAGGAATTCTCAACAATATTAACCACCATATTGTTTATTATCTCTGCATTTGTGGTGCCTATCTTTTTCTGGGAATAACTGGGTTTTTCCTCGAACAGCTTAAGCTTCTCCGCATCCTGTCGGTCTTTTCCTATATAAGCTATGATATCGGACACTCTTACCACACAGCCTTCAAGGGTGGATGGGATGAGCTTTTTGATCGCACTTTGATCCAGACAGCATTCCTCCCTTTTTCTGTCGAATTCGGAAAAGGTCAGCTTTTCTTCCAAAGGCCTGTATTCCTTCATTTCCATCTCGCCGTTATGACAGATTATGCCGTCCAGGGTCTGCAGTGAAATGTTCCTGGCACAGATATCGTCCAGCACCCTGACGGAATGCACATTATGATTGAAATATCTTCCCGTATGGCTGTGATATATCCTGGACAGGGCCCTTTCTCCGGCATGACCGAAGGGAGTATGCCCTATATCGTGACCGAGGGCTATGGCCTCGATAAGATCGGTATTGAGATTCAGCAGCCTGCCTATATTCCTCGCTATCCTGGAAACAAACTGGACATGGAGAGCCCGTCTTGAGATGTCATCGTTCTTTACAAGGGAGAATACCTGCGTCTTGTCCGAATACCGGTTGTAATAGGGGACGTTCATTATCTTTTCGGTATCTCTGACAAATGCGGGTCTTTGGAGATTGGCTATGTCATGGGACATATCCCGTCTGATCACGTCCTCGTCCCTGCAGGCGAAGGGGTTTATAAGGTGTGCCTGCCTGTCTTCTTCTATGCGCTCTGTGATCTGCTTTGACAGATTGATATAATGGATATCGCTCATTTCATGCTTCCTTTCATACAGACCCATTATAGCAGATATGGCGCTCCGTTTTTATTTTTCTCTCTTTTTACACTAACGGATCATGGCAGCTTATCCC
>CAMOIV010000066.1 GCA_946616305.1 uncultured Lachnospiraceae bacterium
ACTACTATGATAAACAATATCAGTGAGCATCACTACCCCCAAACGTCTATGATTTGCCAGTGGCTCATCCCGTCACCGGATAGATCCGTTCCATATCGTTAATACCGTTTCCGAAAAGGCAAACAGCACCCCCTCGCTTTATCTCGGAGCTGTTGCTTCGCAATATATGTCCGTTCACGAAAAGATGCCGCTTCGAGCAGGCTCGGCGGCATCTCATTTATGAACGTCCATGCGTTGACTTGGGAATCACCCTATCAACCAGTCGTACATCTCCGTGTATTTTCTTGCCGATTGCTCCCAGGAGAAATCAGCATCCATGGCTCTGTCGATGATCTTATTCCACTCACGCTTTCTGTCGTAATAAATTCGCTCTGCGTATCTTATCGCCCCAAGCATCTCATGAGCATTGTAATTGGTAAAGGAGAAGCCTGTTCCTGTACTCTCGTATTCATTATAAGGCTCTACCGTATCTCTTAATCCACCGGTCTCCCTTACGATGGGAACTGTACCGTAACGCAGGGACATGAGCTGAGACAGGCCGCAGGGCTCGAAAAGACTGGGCATCAAAAAGGCATCCGATGCGGCATAGATCTTGTGTGACAGTTCATCCGAGTAATAGATATTCGCCGATACCTTGTCGCTGTACTTCCAGTCAAAGTATCTGAACATGTTCTCATATTTATCATTACCGGTACCAAGTACCACTATCTGTACATTATCATGACACAACTCTTCCATGACGTAGGCTATGAGATCAAAGCCCTTCTGATCAGTAAGTCTGCTGACTATACCGATCATCATGGTCTTTTCGTCCTTTGCAAGTCCAAGCTCCTCCTGGAGAGCGGTCTTATTCTTAACCTTCTCTTTCCTGAAGTTCTTCTTATCATACCTTGCTGCTATCATCTTATCCGTTGCAGGATTAAAGACCTTGTAATCAATGCCGTTGACTATGCCCCTCAGATCGTTGCTCCTGGCACGCAGTACGCCGTCCAGCTTTTCTCCGTAAAATTCAGTCTTTATCTCTTCAGCGTAGGTGTCGGAAACGGTGGTGATGGCGTCTGCATATATGAGACCGCCCTTGAGCATATTTGCGTCCTTATATGCCTCAAGCTTATCGGGAGTAAAATAATAATCAGGAAGCCCCGAAAGCCTCTTGATAGTCTTGACATCGTAACATCCCTGGAATTTCAGATTGTGTATGGTCATGACAGACTTGATATCCTTGAAGAATTCTCCTCCTCTGAAGGAATCCTTGAGATATACGGGTACCAGTCCTGTCTGCCAGTCGTGACAGTGGATGATGTCCGGCTTAAAGCCTATAAGAGGCAGAGCGGACAGAGACGCCTTGTCAAAGAAAATGAATTTCTCAAGATCATATATGATATCTCCGTAAGGCCTGTCTCCGTTGAAATAGAATTCGTTGTCGATGAAATAGTACTTGACGCCCTCATACTCAGCCTCCAGCACGCCCACATATTCATTCTTACCGTTATATTCCATGTAAAAATGGGTGAGGTACTTCATCATGTCCTTTTTATCCTGGTACATGCACATATATTTAGGCATCATGACACGAACATCGAAATACTTCTTGTCAATGCACTGCGGAAGCGATCCGACAACATCTGCCAGACCTCCGGTCTTAATAAAAGGAACTCCTTCTGAAGCGATAAAAAGGATATTTTTCATGTACGAACCCCCTTCGGAAACATGATGTCCATTTGTTTATTTTACGACGACTTATACTTCTTAGCAAGATTCCTCATCTCTTTGGCATTCTCCCTGACAGCGTCAGTGATCACGGCTCCGGACAGCAGTCTGCCAAGTTCCTCCACGCATTCATCATCCTTTATTTCCCTGACTATGGTCTGTGTGGATCCTTCATCGGAATTCTTTTCTATGACAAAGTGGTGATCCGCCATTGCAGCTATCTGCGGCAGATGAGTTATGGCTATGACCTGCCTCTTTTTTGACAAAAGCGCCAGCTTTTCGGCTACCTTCTCTGCGGTCCTGCCGGAAATACCGGTATCTATCTCATCAAATATCAATGTTCCTATCTCATCGCTGTCTGCAAGGATCGTCTTAAGAGCGAGCATTATGCGGGACAGTTCTCCTCCTGAAGCAACGTCCTCCATGGGCATCAGGTCCTCCCCCTTATTCAGACAGATAAGGAAATCAACACTGTCATATCCCTTCGCCGAAAGCTCCTCCTCGGATGAGGTGATATCTATGGTGAATCTCACATCCTCGAAATTAAGATCCGACAGCCCCTCTGTCATAAGGTCCTCAAGCCTTTCTGCGGCCTTTCTCCTGATGGAGGATAGGCCCCTGCTTGCTTCTATGAGCTCAGACCGGAGTTTATCTTCTCTTTTCTTAAGCTCCTCCATACGATCATCGTGATGGTCGAGTTTCTCCTTTTCTAGAGTTCTCTCATCAAGTGCTTCCCTGATATCCTCTATGGTCTTTCCGTACTTGGCCTTCAGACGGTTGATAAGATCAAGCCTGTTTTCCGTATCGATGAAATCCTTTTCCGGGAAATCAAGGTTTTCAAGCCTTTGCTCCATATCCATGGACAGATCCCCGATAAGGGCTTCTATCTCCCTTACCTCCTTTATGATGGCATCGGTGCTCTCATCTATACCCTGTATGTAAGATAAGCTCTCAGAGGCCCTGCCTATGAGGGCGGCGGCACTAGTCTGTCCCTCTCCCGCCACTGCATTTCTGGCCTCAGACAGATTGTCTGCTATCTTCTTCGCATTCTTCATTATACGATAGCTGTCCTCAAGCTCGGTGTCCTCTCCGTCTTTTAGGGCCGCTTCCTCTATTTCCTTTATCTCATAAGATAAAAGATCCTTTTTTCTTGCTATCTCGGAAGGGTCGGATATATCATTTTCGATCTCCTCCGCCACCTCCCGGTATTCCCTGTAAATACCGGATACCTTATCAAGGGCTTCCTTTATGTCCTCCCCGGCAAACCGGTCCAGCAGTGTCAGAAGGTTCCTTTTGGATAAAAGCCCTATCTGATCCCTCTGCCCGTGGATATCGATGAGAGCCGATGCGGCCTTTTTCAGCACCGCGGCATTGACCGTCTCCCCATTGATCCTGGCAACAGTCCTGCCATCCTTTATTTTCCGGCTCATGATCACCAGATCATCATCCTCTATGGTGATATCAAAGGATGCAAGCTTTTCTCTCTCCTCTTTTGAGACGCAGAATACCAGCTCCATGAGGGCCTCCTCAGCTCCCTTCCTTATCATGCCGGTACTGGCCTTGCCTCCTAAGGCAAGGGCAACAGAGCCGATGACTAAGGATTTGCCGGCACCCGTCTCTCCCGTTATGATGTTCAGTCCTTTTTTGAAATCTATCTCTGCTTCCCTTATCAGAGCCAGATCCCTAACATGTTCGCTTAATAGCATATATCTGCCTTTCCTGTGTGAAGAAAAGTGCATGTCCCCTCTCTACAGGACATTTTTGATCTTATCATGTACCACCTTGCAGGCCTTAGGTGTCTTAACCGCGCACATCACGGTGTCATCCCCTGCTATACTGCCTATGATCTCAGGCAGGTTCATGGCATCAAGCGCCGCTGCCACAGCCATGGCCATGCCGGAAACAGTCTTTATCACCAGGAGATTGCCTGCTTCATCCATGGATATGGTGCCTTCTCTTAATACCCTGATATATCTGTCCCAAAGCCCTGCCTCATAGGTTACGGCATTCCCCGAAGGGAGTCTGTATACGGACTTGCCCGCTTCGTTCACAGCCTTTGTGAGCCCCAGCTTTCTTATATCTCTTGAGAGTGTGGCCTGTGTCACGTCATAGCCCTCGTCCTTAAGATATTTTCTGAGCTCATCCTGTGTGCCTATGGGATATCTTTCGATCAGGGATAATATCTCTTCCTGCCTGTCGCTGCGCATCATTCTCTCCTTACTCTATCCATATGCCCAAAGAGCCTGTCATACAGAGTCCTTGAATTTATTGTGCAGAACCTTCAGGAAGCTGTCATCATGCACCCTTATGATCCTGGTGATCTTGTCGGACCTCTGGATCCTGACACCCCCTCCTGTGGGAATCCGTCCCTTTTTATGTCCGTCGTAAGTCACAGCCGTAAACTCGTCTCCGGTGGAGATATAGATCTCGTCGTCCGCAGACAGCACCACGCTCCGGCTGTTCAATGTATGAGGACATATGGGGGTTATGATAAAAAGCTTTGATACCGGCTCAACGATAGGTCCTCCCGCTGACAGCGAATATGCAGTGGAACCGGTGGGTGTGCTGACTATTATGCCGTCTGCCCTGTAGGTCTTAAGGAATCTTCCGTTGACATACACATCATAATTCACCACCTTCATGTCCCCGTCCCTGTGGACCACGACATCATTGAGGGCTCTTCCCGATAGGATCTCATCATCCTTATCCATGATGTGGCCGTCGATCATCATCCTCTCATCCTCGGTATATCTGTCTTCGATCATGGCTTCCAGAGAGGGAATAAGATCGTCTCTTTCCACATCCGTAAGGTATCCCATGTGACCCATGTTAATGCCGAGCATCGGTATATCAAGATCCGCTATATCGCTGGCGGCCTGTATCAGAGTGCCGTCACCGCCTATGACAAGGATGCATTCCGTGTCCTCAGGTATAGCCTCTTCGTTTGTATATCTGTCATCCTCCCTTTTGTCCGAGACATGAGTCTTTACACTGCATCCTTTTCCTCTAAGGAAATCCTCAACCTGTCCGGCAGTCTTAAGCCCCTCGTCTCTGTCGGGATTGACTATTATATAAAACTTCTTCATTTATCGAGCTCCTCGTGCGCACTCCTTACCACAGCCTCTATATCCTCCGGGCCGTGACCTTCCGTCTCTCCGTTATCCTTTGTGATATACATCAGATATTCTATATTTCCTTCGGGACCCTTTATGGGGGAATACGTAAGTCCCCTCACCGTGAACCCGTTTTCCCTTGCATAGCCCATGCAATCGCCTATGACCTGGGCATGGACTGCAGGATCCCTTACGACACCCTTCTTTCCCACATTGTTCCTGCCTGCCTCAAATTGAGGTTTGATGAGGCATACCATGCTGCCGTCATCCGCAAGTATGTCGGAGGCTGCGGGAAGTATCCTGGACAGAGAGATAAACGACACATCCACCGAGGCAAAGCCGGGTCTGTCGCTTATATCCTCATGTGTCAGATAACGGAAGTTGGTCTTTTCCATGCAGCACACCCTCTCGTCCTGCCTGAGGCTCCATGCCAGCTGTCCGTAGCCCACATCTATGGCATATACGGATCTTGCGCCGTTCTGCAGCATGCAGTCCGTAAATCCCCCCGTGGAAGCGCCTATGTCCATGCATGTGAGGCCATTAAGATCCAGCTCGAACCATTTTAATGCTTTTTCAAGCTTCAATCCTCCGCGGCTTACGTATCTTAATCTTTCGCCTCGATACTCGATCTCGGCATCCTTGTCAAAAGAGCTGCCGGGCTTGTCCTCCTTCATGCCGGATACGTATATATTCCCTTCCATGATCATGGCCTTGGCCATCTCTCTGGAGGAGGCTATCCCCTTTTCAACTACCAGTATGTCAAGTCTTTTCCTGTCAGACATCTGTGAGACTGCCTTCCATATCCGATAGTTTTTTAAGTATCCTTTGAACGATGCTGTCGCTGTCTAAGCCCAGCTTTTCCCGAAGCACCGACACAGCCCCGTGGGGAACAAAAACGTCGGGTATGGCGATGTTCAGTATCTCCGCATTAAGATCGCTGACCGCTGCATACTCGGTCACATGCTCTCCGAAGCCTCCGGACAGCACATTCTCCTCCATGGTCACTATAAGGGAATGGTCCTCGGCAGTCTGCCTTATGAGCTCGGTATCTATGGGCTTTACGAACCTGGCATTGATCAAAGTGCAGGAATAGCCCTTTTCCATAAGCTTTTCCCTTACACTCTCGGCAACGGCAGTCATATTTCCCACCGACATCAGGGCGATCATGCTGCCTTTGTATATGACCTCGCTCTTTCCGTACTCTATGGGTGCCCTGAATTCCTGAAGTCCGCAGTAGGCCTCATCCTTCGGATATCTCACCGCTATGGGCCCGTTATACTCTACAGCGAATTTCATCATATCCGACAATTCCCATTTATTCTTGGGAGCCATTACGGTCATGTTCGGTATGTTGGAAAGATAGGACAGGTCAAACACTCCCTGATGTGTCTCTCCGTCCGCTCCCACCAGACCGGCACGGTCTATGGCGAACACCACCGGCAGGGAATCCATACACACATCATGCAGTATCTCATCATAGGATCTTTGCAGGAAGGATGAGTATACGGCAACTATGGGCTTAAGCCCTCCCGCCGCAAGTCCGGCAGCAAAGGTTACCGCATGCCCTTCAGCTATCCCCACATCAAAGAACCTGTCGGGATATATGTTTCTGTAGCGCTTAAGGCCCGTACCGTCAGGCATGGCCGCGGTTATGGCCACCACGTTATCGTTCCTTGCAGCAAGCTTTATCATGACAGTGGAAAAGATATCCGTATAACAGGCCTTGCCTGAATTGTCCTTGGGAAGGCCGGTGGCTATCTCAAAGGGACCGGTTCCGTGGAACCTTGCCGGGTGCCTCTCCGCCGGCGAATATCCCTTTCCCTTACTGGTGCATACGTGAATAAGTACGGTATGCTTTATATTCTTTGCTTCCTTTATTGTCCTCTCCATGGCGCCGATATCATGGCCATCCACGGGTCCCAGATAGGTTATTCCCATATCCTCGAACAGCATGCCGGGCACAAGAAGCTGTTTCATGGAGCTTTTCACCCTTTTCAGACTGTCTACCACCTTATCACCCTTGGAAGGCATACTCCTTTTCAGGAACACCTCCAGATTGGATTTGAAGTTCTGATATCCCACAGCGGTCCTGATTCCCTGCAGATATCTGGACATACCACCCACATTTTCGGATATGGACATGTTATTGTCGTTAAGTATTATGATGTAGTTGCTCTTAAGCTTGGCGGCATTGTTGAGTCCTTCATATGCCAGCCCTCCGGTGAGAGCCCCGTCACCTATGACGGAAACCACGGTATATTTTTCGTTTTTAAGGTCCCTTGCCTTCACAAGGCCCAGTCCCGCGGATATGGATGTGGATGAATGCCCCGTATCGAAGGCATCGCAATCGCTCTCCCTCCTTTTGGGAAATCCGCTCATACCTCCGTATTTACGCAGGGTATCAAAGCCCTCTCGTCTGCCGGTCAGAAGCTTATGCACATAGGACTGATGCCCCACATCAAATATGATCTTATCCTTAGGGAGACTCAGCTGACGGTGAAGAGCAATGGTCAGCTCCACGGCTCCCAGATTGCTCCCTAAATGACCTCCGTTCACGCTCACCTTCTCGATAAGGAATTCCCTTATCTCCCCTGCAAGTCTCGGAAGCTCATCTCTGGATATCTTTTTTATATCGTTGGGTTTTTGTATTCTCTCAAGCAACATATCACTTAGTCCTGCCTATCATTGATATCAGCAGTTCCCGCAAAAAGTCATTCTTTTTGCCTATGCTGTCATATATCTTTATTGCCTGGGTGGACATCTCCCTGGCATCCTCCTTGGCCCCCTCAAGACCCCTTAAGGTTACATATGTGATCTTGTTATTCTTGGCATCGGAGCCCTTCGGTTTTCCGGTGGTCCTTACGTCTCCCTCCACATCAAGTATATCATCCTCGATCTGAAAGGCTGTGCCCACCAGAAGGGACAGTTCCTCGATCTTTTTCATATCCTTATCATCCGCTCCAGCAAGCAGAGCTCCTATCATCATGGATGACTGGATCAGTGCGCCTGTTTTGTTGGCATGGATGAACTTAAGCTCATCCATATCCAAAGCACGCTTTTTTTCCTCTGCGTCTACATCGCAGGCCTGACCTCCCAGCATCCCGTCAAGTCCAGATTTCGAGGACAGTATCTTGAGGGCTTCTATCACCTTGCCCCGGTCTGCCCCCTTGACATCAAAGGCCTTTATGGCCGTTTCAAATGCAAGGTTTAAAAGACCGTCTCCTGCAAGTATGGCAATTCCTTCACCGTATATCACATGAGTGGTCTTGCGGCCTCTCCTGAATGCATCATTGTCCATGGCCTCCAGATCATCATGTACCAGAGAGTAGGTATGTATCATCTCAATGGCTGCCATGAAGGGTTCGATAACTTCGCCCTCTCCGCCGAAAAGCCTGTAGGTCTCATACATAAAGATAGGTCTAAGTCTTTTACCGCCTACCTTCACAGAGTAATTCATTGCCGATGCCACTGTCCTGGCATAACCGTCCTCGCCGGGCAGGTATTTGTACAGCGTGTCCTCTGCTTTGAGAACAGCCAGTTTCATGTCGGATTCGTTCATTCAAAATCCTCCTCTTCACCGTTGTCATCTATGAGCCTGACCTTCTTCTCCACCTCATCCACAGCTTCGGTTGCGCCCTTCAGTACCTTCATCCCTTTTTCGTACAGGGCAAAGGAATCCTCGAGGGATATATCCGGATCCTCCAGCTTATCAAGGATATCATCCAGGCATTCAAAGCTTTCCTCAATACTCAGTTTTTTCTGTTCCTCTGACATCGGCCATCACCTTTCCGTTAAGCATATATATATTGACAATATCTCCTGTTTTCAGTCTGTCCACATCTCTTACGTTTCTTCCTGAGGCATCCGTAACATAGGAGTAGCCCATGGTAAGCTTTTCAAGAGGTGATACGCCCTTAAGCCTCTGTGCGTAAAGAGCAGCTTCATGTTTCCTCCTGGTGAGGATATGATCCATTCCTTCGGAAAGCCCTCTTTTGTCATTATCAAGTCTCCGTTTTGCCACATCAAGGCCGTCCCTCATATGACGCCTCAGCTCGTTTTCGATATCGGCAAGCCTCATCCTCTTTGAAGCTATCACGGCATCGGGTCTTTTATTCCTGAATACGTTCTGATACTCTCTTATCTTAAGCAGGTCTCTCTTTACGACCCTGTCCATCTGCTGTAAAAGTGCTCCTCTTGCCTCAGACAGCTTAGCGCACAATTCGCTGTACTCATAAACCGCAAGCTCCGCGGCTGCCGAAGGTGTAGGTGCTCTGAGGTCTGCCACATAATCCGCTATGGTGGTATCGGTCTGATGCCCCACTGCTGATATGACAGGGACTCTGCTTGCAAATATGGCTTCGGCTACGCTCTCCTCGTTAAAAGCCCATAGATCTTCTATGGAACCACCGCCGCGTCCTGCTATGATCACGTCCACATCTGCATCATTTAAGACCTCGATCCCCTTTGCTATGCTCTCTGCTGCTCCCTTGCCCTGGACCAGAGCCGGATACAGGATGATCTGTATATAGGGGTTTCTGCGCTTCGTGATATTGATTATATCTCTTACGGCTGCACCGGTAGGTGCCGTGACTACTCCCAGTCTGCTTATGTATCTTGGGATCTCCTGTTTATACTCATCAGCAAACATCCCTCTCTCTGCCAGTTCGTCCCTGAGTGCCAGAAATTTCACATAAAGCTCTCCGGCCCCTGTCCTTTTCATGGTCTTTGCATAGAGCTGATACCGTCCGGTCTTCTCGTATACGTCAAACCTGCCGGATACTATGACTTCCATACCCTCCTCGGGCCTGAAGTCCAGATTATATGCATCGCTCTTAAACATCACAGCCGAAAGTGCGGCATCCTTATCCTTGATCGTGAAATAGATATGGCCTGATCCGTGATTGGTCACATTAGAGAGTTCGCCCTGTATCGTAACGCTCTTTAACAGTGCGTCCCGCGATATAAGGCCTTTCAGATATGTGGTGATCTGACTGACAGAATAGATAGTACTCATTTGTCAATATACCATGGCAGATCTGCCCTTAGGCAAATTTAGCCAATACCCCGTTTACAAAGGAACCCGCCTGCTCCTGTCCGTATTTCTTTGCCAGCTCCACTGCTTCATTTATGGCTACCTTGTCCGGTATGTCATCGTCATAGCAGATCTCAAATACGGCAAGCCTTAATATGGCAAGCTCCACCTTGCCTATCCGGCCAAGCTTCCAGCCGGTGCTGTTCTCCTCGATCCTGCCATCCAGCTCGTCCTTAAGCTCGAGGACCTTCAGAAACCTGCTCCTGATATACTCAGTGCTCTCATCATCCAACGGCTTCTCAAGCACTTCGAAATAATTCTTCACGATCTCGGGCATTTCGTCCTGATCGTTGAACATAGACTGAAACAAAAGAACAAATACGTGCTCACGTATCGCTCTTCTGCTTATCATTTATCGGACCTCTGATCATTGGTGACGCCGGTTATCCTGACGTTGACATCGGTAACATTAAGCCCCGTCATGGTCTCGATGGAATTCTTGACCTTATCCTGTACCTTGCGGCTGGTCTCCATGACACTGTAACCGTATCTGAGGACAAGAGCCATATCCACTCTCACCATGTTTTCCGCCACGTTGACCCTCACACCGCTTCCTGAGCCTGTACGTATACCTACGGAATTCATGAATTTCTGCCCGAAATTGCCTGTCATGCCATAGACACCATCCACTTCACCGGCAGCAAGGGCTGCGATGGATGCGACCACGTCATCTGCGATCTTAACCTCGCCGATCGTGCTCGAATCCAGTGTGTATACTTTAGAGCCTGCGTCGGCTACTGTCTTCTTTTTTCCAGCCATGATCTAACCTCCGAATGATATTAACTGTAAACCAAATAATTATATCACAAGAGCATACAAATCTGTATATGATAAATACAAACCCCATGCTGCGGCCTATGCTGCAACCTATGCTGCGGCCTATGCTGCTCCTTAATCCTCGTTAAATTCCTCCAGTATCAATCCTTCGTTCCTGTCCAGAGTCATCCCAACGCTCCAGGAATTCACAAACAGAAGCAGCGGATTCCCCTTCAGATCCCTTATCCTCTTCATATCCGAGGTACCTACGATGGCATCCAGATCCACATCATCGTTTTTGATCCATCTGATGTATTCATAGGGGAGCTGCTCCATGTGGATATCCACATTGTATTCATTCTTCAATCTGTATTCCAGCACATCAAACTGCAGCACTCCAACCACTCCAACGATGACCTCTTCCATACCGCCCTGAGGCTCTTCGAATATCTGTATGGCGCCCTCCTGAGCTATCTGCATGATACCCTTCACAAACTGCTTACGCTTCATGGTATCTACCTGTCGGACTCTGGCAAAATGCTCCGGAGCGAAGGTGGGGATCCCACTGAACCTGAACCTGTCCTCGCTCATGCATAGAGTATCTCCTATGGAATATATCCCGGGGTCGAATATGCCTATGATGTCTCCGGCATATGCCTCCGTTACCATATGCCTGTCATCGGCCATCATCTGCTGAGGCTGGGAAAGCCTGACCTCTTTTTCTCCCTGAACATGCCATACATCCATGCCTGCAGTGAATTTACCGGAGCATATCCTCATAAAAGCGACTCTGTCCCTGTGAGCCTTGTTCATATTGGCCTGTATCTTGAATACAAAAGCTGAGAAAGGCCGCTCCACCGGGTCTATGATCCCTACATCGGATTCTCTGGGCAGTGGGCTGCTGGTCATTTTAAGGAAATACTGAAGGAAGCTTTCCACTCCGAAGTTTGTCAGAGCCGACCCGAAGAACACGGGAGACAGCTTACCGCCGGATACGGCATCCTGGTCATATTCCGCTGATGCACCGTCCAGGAGATCTATCTCGTTTATAAGCTGCTCGTATCTTTCCTCTCCTATGGCCTTTACGAGTTCTTCCTTATCCTCTATGCTTATGACCTCTTCCTTACCCTCTTTTGTTCCCTTCTGGGTATCAAAGAACAGGACCACGTTCTTGTTATTCCTGTCATAAACTCCCTTGAAATCCTTTCCGGAGCCTATGGGCCACGTAACTGCTGTAGTCTCTATGCCAAGTTCGTGCTCTACCTGGTCCACCAGTTCAAAGGGATCCAGAGCATCTCTGTCCATTTTGTTAAAGAAGGTAAATACCGGGATACCCCTTCTGGCCACGACCTTGAATAGCTTTCTTGTCTGGGGCTCTACGCCCTTTGCCGCGTCTATGACCATGACAGCGTTATCCGCAGCCATGAGGGTACGGTAAGTATCTTCGGAGAAGTCCTGATGTCCCGGTGTATCCAGTATATTTATGCATTTATCGCTGTATTCAAACTGTAATACCGATGAAGTGACCGAGATCCCTCTCTCCTTCTCTATATCCATCCAGTCCGAAACAGCATGTTTGGATGTCGCCTTCCCCTTTACGGAACCGGCGGTATTCAGCTGTCCGCCGTAGAGCAGGAATTTCTCCGTAAGTGTGGTCTTTCCCGCATCTGGGTGGGAAATTATGGCAAATGTCCGTCTTTTATTTATCTGTTCAAAAATCTCCTTATCCAAAG